>JAICXS010000324.1 GCA_025934615.1 Nitrospiraceae bacterium | reverse complement strand
GTGATCGATGAGGACCACCTGGATGACCCTGTGCTCGCAGAACGCGCACGACCGTAATGTGCTCGCCTCGGGAGGGGGCGCGTCCCGGCGCCTGGGGTGGGCGGGTGTAATAGTGACGCAATGGGATCACCACAGGTCGTTCTCATCATGTTGATGGTAGTGGGAAGAAAGGCATGTTGAAGGAAACGTACAAAGCAGAGATTGACGACATCCTCAGCCGCTATCCGATCAGGCGGTCGGCCGTGTTGCCGCTCTTGTATCTGGCGCAAAAGGAAGAAGGCTATGTGAGCGAAGCGGCGATGAAGGAAATTGCGGGCATTCTTCGATTGACGCCGCCGCAAGTGTATGAAGTCGTGACGTTCTATACGATGTTTCAGCTCAAGCCGATCGCCGCCTTTCATATTCAAGTGTGCAAATCGTTGATGTGCGCGCTGGTCGGCTCGGACACGTTGCTTCGATGGTTGAAGATTCGACTCGGGATCGGTCCAGGTGAGACGACCGCAGACAAACGGTTTACCATCAGCACGGTCGAATGCTTAGCTTCGTGCGGTACTGGCCCGATGATGCAGGTCAACGATGACTATTATGAGGGCCTCACCGAGAGCAAATTGGATCGGATCCTTGCGGATCTGAAGCGCGATGGGACATCGCCGCTCAAGAGCGGCCCATTCATGTTGCCCGAACCGATGAAGGGCTAATGAAGCACGTAACAGGCAAGACCTAAAACAATCGAAACCTTATCAATTTTGAATTGGCCGACGATGCCGCCTTTTGAAAAGATCTTACTTAAGAACATGGAGACCCCCGGCTACACCGGGTCGCTCGCGGACTATGAGCGTGGGGGAGGTTATCAAGCCTTACGCAAGGTGCTGGGCAAGATACCGCCTGCCGAGATCACTGAGACGGTCAAGAAATCGGGGTTGCGTGGACGCGGCGGCGCAGGGTTTCCGACCGGCGTCAAGTGGGGATTCCTGCCGAAAGATTACCAGGGGCCCAAATATCTTTGCTGCAATGCGGATGAAAGCGAGCCGGGCACGTTTAAAGACCGTCAGCTCATCGAGCGCGATCCACATCAAATGATCGAAGGGATGCTCCTTGCGTGTTATGCCATTGGTGTTGAGACGGCCTACATCTATATTCGAGGCGAATTTGTCTTAGGTGCGCAGATATTGGAGCGGGCGCTGGCGGAAGCTCGGATGGCAGGGTATGTTGGGCAGAATATTTTGGGAGCGCGCACTTCGATCAATATCTGGGTGCATCGCGGGGCCGGCGCGTATATTTGCGGCGAAGAGACGGCGCTCTTGGAATCGCTTGAAGGCAAACGCGGTCTGCCCCGTGTTAAACCACCGTTTCCCGCCACCCATGGTCTCTATAATAAACCCACGGTAGTCAACAACGTCGAAACGCTGGCCAACTTGCCGCACATTATCAACCGCGGCGCGGAATGGTTTGCCGCGATTGGGTCGCCACCGAAAAGCTCCGGGACTCGAATTTTTTGTGTCAGCGGACACGTCAAGCGGCCAGGCAATTTCGAAGTCCCGATGGGGACGACGCTTCGTGAATTGATTTTTGAGCACGCCGGCGGCATGCGGTCAGACAAACCATTGAAGGCGATCATTCCGGGCGGCGCATCCGCGCCATTCTTTACGCCTGAGCACCTCGGCGTGAAGTTGGATTTCGAATCGGTCGCTCAGGCCGGATCGATGCTTGGCTCCGGGGGCGTCACCGTTATGGAAGAAGGCACCAACATGGTGTGGGCTGCGCTGCGCTTGATGGAGTTTTTCTACCATGAGTCATGCGGCAAGTGCACGCCCTGCCGGGAAGGCAGCTCATGGCTGGTCCAAACCATGCGCCGCATTGTGGACGGACGAGGACGGAACAGCGATCTTGAAACCCTCGTAGAGCTATGTCAGAACATTGCCGGGCGAACCGTCTGCGCCTTCGGCGATGCCGAGGTCGCGCCGATTATGAGCACGTTGAAATATTGGCGGCATGAATACGAGGAGCTGATCCAGCAGGCCGCGATGAGCGCGCCGGCCGAACTGATGATGCCAGTGATGGGAAAGCATTGAACGTTAGGCGAGGGACCATAGCGAAGGCTATAGGAAGGGCTATAGGATAGAGTCATGATCCGAAATTCTGAGTCCTATCGCCTCGCGCCCATCGCCCCGTCCCCTTTAGGACCGTTATGAGCGTTGAAACCGTAGAAGTCACGATCGATAGCCAAAAGCTGACGGTCCCCAAGGGCACATTGGTGATTGAAGCGGCGCGCCAAGCGGGGGTAATGATTCCGCATTTTTGTTATCACCCGAAATTGAAGCCGGATGCGAACTGCCGGATGTGTCTGGTGGAAATTGAAAAGGTGCCGAAACTGCAGACGTCGTGCAGCACCCCGGTCTCCAACGGGATGGTGGTACGCACAGCCACGACCGTCGTGAACGATGCGCACAAATCGGTGCTGGAATTTATCCTGGCAAATCATCCGCTCGATTGTCCGGTGTGCGACCAGGGCGGACGGTGCGACCTCCAAGACTTCTCTCATCAGTACACGCCCACCACGAGCCGGTTCATCGAAATCAAGCGCGTCTTCCAAAAAGAGTATTTCAGTCCGCTGATCGAAAAAGAGATGAACCGTTGCGTGCAATGTCTTCGTTGTGTGCGCTACTGCGACGAGGTGATGGACGTGAAGGCGTTGGCGCCCGTTGGACGCGGGACCATGACGGAGATCAAGCACTTCGGGACGCACGAATTGGATTGCGAATTTTGTGGCGGCTGCGTGCAGATTTGCCCGGTCGGCGCCATTACCAGCCGGCTCTCCATGTACGAGTTCCGTCCTTGGATGCTCAAACGTGCCGATACCATCTGCACCTACTGCGGCGATGGGTGTCGCATTACGGTTCAAGCCAAAAATAATCAACTCATCGAGGTCAATTCTGCGCATGGAGCCGGGCGAAATAACGGCGATCTTTGCCCGCGCGGCTTCTTCGGTTATCACGTCAGCACGCATCCGGATCGTCTTACTCGGCCGATGATCCGGCGCAACGGGCAATTGGTGACGGCTACCTGGGAAGAGGCGCTGGAGTATGTCGCGGAAACCTGCATCGCGCTCAAGTTGAAGCATGGACCGCAGGCGTTCGCCGGTCTTGTTGCCTCTCGCTGTACCAACGAGGACCTGTACGTCTTTCAAAAGTTCATGCGTCTCGTGATCGGGACACATAATATCGATAGCAGCGCGCGGTACGGACAGGTCAACGGGGTGCACGCGCTCCGGCGCGTCCAAGGCACGTCTCGCTGGACGGTGACCTTCGAAGATCTCGTCGCCGCCAATGCGTTGTTATTGGTTGGGACCAATGTGACGGAAACCAATCCGATCACCGGGCTGAAGATCAAAGAAGCGGTCAAAAAGCATGGCGCGTCCTTAGTGACCATCGAAGCATTGGTACCCGCGGTCGGCAAGATCAGCAACATCGCGAACCTCTCGAGCCACGATTTTGCGGGCCGTCCCGATCAATTCGGCGCGATGGTCCTGGCATTGATCAAAGCGGTGATGGACGAGCATCTTGTCGACGTGGAACTGACTCAGCGCGCCTCGGCTTACGTCAAGGCGATTGGCGATCCGCGGCGGGCCATCGCTTATGGCGACGAGTGCTGGTCCCGGGTTTTGATCGATTGGAGATCGTACCGCGAGTCGGGGCTGACACGGCACGAAAACTGGTGGCCGCGGGCCTATTCG
>JAICXS010000366.1 GCA_025934615.1 Nitrospiraceae bacterium | reverse complement strand
GATGCAGGGTATTGGTCATCTGGCTGCCACCTCGCCGGGGTGCGCGGCATTCGCGGTGTTCGTGATCCGGCCAAGCCCGGTGTTCGTCTTGGCGCGCTCCAACTTATAACCGAGCCGTTCCAAAATCGGAGCCACTGTGCGCTCTTCGCCGTCCGCGTCGCACCGTGTTGCGACTCCCAGAGAGACTACCGTATCGAGCCTCTTCTCGACGGCATGAACCAACCGGACGATCTCTTCGGTACGCTCGACCGGAACCTTGATTTCGATGATTGCGGACAGCACTTTTTCGTTCATGATGTCCTCGCGAATCGTGCCGTTGCGTGAATCGGACATCAGGGACGTGACCGGATTTCTCTTCTCAAAAACAACGCCGGCGCGCGCCAGTTCCCAAGCCATCTCTTGGATCTCCCGGAACCATACGCCCACTCCGGGCCGGCCCAACTCGACGGTGAAACCCACCTCGCCCACGTTTACGCGGTCGCTCACATCGTTGGTCTTCACCTCTTCGGTCCCGCGCCCTTCCACACCGGTCGATTCATGAGGCACCCTGGGATCCGAAAATGCGCGGCGCACGACTCTTGGCCACGTTAATTCCTCGGGCGCGAAAGCAGCGGTCGGACAGACATCCGGCTCGGGATCGAAGCGGACCCGCATCAGTCGAAATACCTTGCGGATGGTCCGCACCAGCGTGGGATTCAGGTGCTCCTGGCTCAAGCCGTTGTAACACGCGTAGCACTCCACGCATTCGTCGCGATTGACAGTAGCCCGTCCGATGGCCGGATCGATATAGATGGCGCCCATCGGACAGACATAGGTGCAATTACCGCAGGCGACGCATTTGCCAGGGTCGATTCTCATGGCCGCTCCTCCGGCTCGCCGGACTAGTGATGTTCCAGAAGGCTACCGAAGCCCTTGATCTTGTCGTTGATGCCCATTTTCCGAAGCGCCGACCAGTAGATCACCGGCCCCGAAGCAAACACCGGCATCTTGAGCCATCGCTCGGCATCGGCGGCGACGTAACAGTAATGCAGATTCGTTCCCAACTGCAGGATGGCGTCGGGCTTGGCCTCCGCACAACGCAGCGTGGCGTCGCGTAGGGCATCATAGCCCTGCGAAGCGACATGAATAATGCTCTTGCACTTCAGCCCTTCGACGTGGACCACCTCAAACCCGCGCGACGTGAAATAGCTGATCGCATTGTGTTCGATCACCGGGTAATACGGCGTCAAGAGTGCGATCCGCTTCGCTCCGCAGAGCTTAAACGCCTGTTCCGCGGACTGGGCTCCCATGGTGACGTCCACACCGGAAACGCGCTGCAGGTGTTCGAGGAGCGCAAAGCTGCCTTTCTCACCTCCCATATAGCTCTGCGAACTCATCCCCAGGACCAGATGATCCATCAATGTTTCTTTCAGGCGGCGCACCGAATCGTCGAGGTTGGCCGCCACATGCTTCATGATGATTTCCCAATCGGCGTTGGCGCCGATCTTCTGGTTTGGAACGTAGTATCGGTCGATGGCATTGATCACGCCTTCCGGCCGCATATCCATCATTTCGTTCTCGACATTTACATTTGGCCCGGGCGTCATTATTCCTATAACTCCCCGGGGACCGATCGCATTCACATACCGCTCGGAGTCATGTGTCGTACCTTGTATCTGCGCATCGGACGGCATGTTACTTGTTGGTGTCATTGGACGTTTCCTTTGTATAAACCTGATTACCCGCTATGTATACGGCCTGAATCGTATGAGTATTTCGAATGTCGTCTAGCGGATTCTTCGCCAGCACTACAAGATCGGCCCACTTACCGGCGCGTAGCGTGCCGAGATCCTTGGCCTTGAGAAATTCCGCGCCGCTGCTGGTCGCCGCGACGATGGCTTGCATTGGTGTCAACCCGGCCTCCACCATTTCCTGCAACTCCAGATGCTCGAAGTAGCCCTGGAATCGTCCTGGCACGCCGGTATCGGTTCCCATCCCATACTTCACGCCGCCGTCTGCCAAGGCCTTCAGATTCCTCTTGCCCATCGCGAGCGCCTCGCGGTATTTCTCCAAGTTGGGATCGGAGGCACTCTTTTTCTGGTACTCGGGACTATTCAGAGTCTTGATTACGTCCGCGGAAACGCCGCGCGTAAAGAAGGGGTCGGTGACAAAATCCGGAGTCTTCGCATAAATAAACAGCGAGACCTCCCGGCTCAGAGTAGAAGCGATCTGCCACGTGTTATGTCGCTTCATACTGTCGATCAATTCCTGGTCGACCGGCTTGTCGCGTACGATGTGCGCCAGTCCATCGATCCCGTAGTCCGCAAGCTTCTTGGCGTCTTCGAGGTAATACACGTGAGCCACGACGCGAACTCCGTGCCGGTGAGCGCTATCGATAATCGCCTTATCGATGTCAAACGGCATGCGCTTGGCCTTGCCTAAGTTGTCATCTGTCCAGAATTTGATTACATCGACGTGTTTGCGAGCCTGTTCCGCTACAGCCGGCTCTACGTCCGCGACAGTGCTGAATACCGGCGTGGAGATGCCAGGAAAGCTGATTCCGCCGCCAATCCCGTCCTTGTAGACGAATCCCTGCCCGGCGGTGTAAACACGCGTCATGGTTGGCCGTGAGGCGCGCTGCTGATCGCGTACGGCGAAAACGGCATCGCCGTCCAGCCCCAGGCTGAGCATGGTAGTGACCCCATATTCCGCATAGGTCTTTAGGTCATGCTCCACGGTCTGGCGCGAGTACGACTTGGTGTCGAGCGTCATGCCGGAGGTAAGCCCTAAATGCCCGTGTAGGTCGATGATCCCGGGGATCACGAAGCGTCCCTTTAAGTCGACCACCTGCGCTCCGGACGGAACTTTCAACGCGGAAACAGGACCGACCCACTTAATCCGCCCGGCATCGATGATGATTGCCGAATCCGCAGCCGCTGCGGCGCCAGTGCCGTCGATCAGGGTGAAGCCGCGAAGAACCCGAACCTCGGCTCGCAGCGATGTGACCGCGAACGCCAGGCAGAGAAGAAATGCGAAACGGTACCCAAGCCGTTGCCCTTTGATCCTCATTTCCAGAAATTCTAGCAGATGAAGTTTATTCCTGCCCGGGAAGAACAGAGTTATGTAGACTAGACGGATGCTGTCGCACCAGCCTTCGGCCATACGCCCGAAGCGAGTCCGGCGGGCGTCGTGAAGAGCGAGTCAATGGCTACCCCTTCTACTGTTTCCCACCCAACGCGTGTTCGGTACCGTGTCCTCGGCATGACGGTCGCGGTGTACATGATCACCTACATGGACCGCGTCGTCATCTCGAACGCGGCCCCCTCCATCCGGTCGGAGCTCGGCCTATCCCTCGTTGCGAT
>JAICXS010000250.1 GCA_025934615.1 Nitrospiraceae bacterium | reverse complement strand
TCATATATGCCAACGGGACTCTGCGCGCGGAGCCCTCGGTACTGAGCAAGAACCGCCGCGGGCAGTCCGGCCTCTGGGGCTATGCCATCTCCGGCGATCTGCCGATCGTCCTGCTCCAAATTGGCGACCCGTCCAACATCGATTTGGTGCGTCAACTCGTCCAAGCCCACGCGTACTGGCGGCTGAAAGGCCTCGCCGTGGATTTGGTCATCTGGAACGAAGATCACGCCGGATACCGTCAAGTCTTGCAGGATCAAATCATGGGGCTGATTGCGGCTGGGGTCGAAGCGAATGTGATGGATCGGCCGGGCGGTATTTTCGTGCGGACGGCCGAGCAGATGTCGGTCGAGGACCGGCTTCTGCAGCAATCGGTCGCGCGTGTGATTCTCACGGATCGGCGCGGCACCCTGGCGGATCAGATGACTCGTGTCGCGCCGCTCGCCGCATCGACCTACCGCTTCAAGCCGACCCGCGCGCATCGTCCGGAGCCGTCGTCCCCGATCGGAGTCCGACCTGATCTGCTCTTCGACAATGGACTCGGCGGATTTGCGTCAGATGGACGTGAGTACGTCATCACGACGGCGCACGAGCAGATCACGCCGGCGCCTTGGGTCAATGTACTGGCGAACCCCCAGTTTGGAACCGTCATCTCGGAGAACGGGCTTGCCTATACGTGGAGCGAAAATGCCCATGAATTCCGCCTCACGCCCTGGCACAACGATCCCGTGACGGATTCGAGCGGAGAAGCCCTCTACCTCCGTGACGAAGAGAGCGGCCACGTCTGGTCGCCTATGCCGATGCCCTGTCGAGGCGCACGACCCTATGTCAGCCGGCATGGCTTCGGGTACAGCGTCTTCGAGCATACGGAGGATGGGATCCGCTCAGAGGTGTGGGTCTATGTGGCGATGGACGCATCGGTGAAGTTCACGGTGCTCAAGCTGCGCAATGAATCGGGCCGAGCGCGGCGCTTGTCGGTAACCGGATATGTGGAATGGGTTTTGGGAAATCTGCGTCCCAAAACGGTGATGCATGTCATGACCGAGGTTGATTCGGCCACGGGAGCGCTCTTCGCGCGGAATCCCTACAATACCGACTTCCCTGGACGGATTGCCTTCTTCGACGCGGACGAGGGGATTCGAAGCATGACCGGCGACCGGACCGAGTTTCTGGGGCGAAACGGCACGCTTCAGCATCCCGCCGCGCTGGATCGTTCACGACTCTCCGGAAAAATGGGCGCCGCCTTGGATCCCTGCGGCGCCATTCAACTCCCATTCGAACTGCCGGATGGTCGCGAACGGGAGCTGATCTTCAGGCTCGGCATGGGACGGGATGTTGACGATGCCCGTCAGCTCGTCCGGCGCTTTCGAGGCGCGGCGGCCGGTCGGGCTGCGCTCGAGACGGTGTGGCAACACTGGACGCAGACGCTGGGGACCGTGCATGTGGAGACCCCCGATCAGTCCCTGAACGTGCTGGCAAATGGCTGGCTGTTGTATCAGACGCTCGCGTGCCGGCTCTGGGCGCGCAGCGGCTATTATCAATCGGGGGGCGCCTTCGGGTTTCGCGATCAGCTGCAAGACGTGATGGCGCTGGTTCACGCCAAGCCGGAGCTCGTTCGAGAGCAGCTGCTGTTGTGCGCAGGCCGTCAGTTTCAGGAGGGCGACGTACAACATTGGTGGCATCCCCCCTCCGGCCGCGGCGTGCGCACCCGCTGTTCCGACGATTTCCTCTGGCTTCCCTTGGCGACGAGTCGCTACGTCATGACGACCGGGGATACCGGCGTCTTGGATGTACCGATCCCGTTTCTCGAAGGCCGCTCCATCAATGCGGAGGAGGACTCGTATTACGACCTCCCCGGCCGATCTGAGCAATCGGCCAGCTTATATGAACATTGTGTTCGGGCGATTCTGAACGGCCTCCAATATGGCGCGCACGGTCTTCCACTGATCGGCTCCGGTGACTGGAACGACGGGATGAACATGGTCGGCGAACACGGCCACGGTGAAAGCGTCTGGTTGGGCTTTTTTCTGTATGACGTCCTCAGGCGATTTGCCGACGTGGCCCGCCTGCGCGGTGATCTGCCCTTCGCTGAGCGCTGCGGGGAGGAAGCCACGCGTGTGAGTCGGAATATCGAAAAGCATGGCTGGGATGGCGAATGGTATCGGCGCGCTTATTTCGACGACGGCTCCCCGCTCGGTTCATCGACAAATCCTGAATGCCAGATCGATTCGATTCCTCAAAGCTGGTCCGTCCTGTCGGGGGCAGGGGATGCGACGCGTTCGCACCTAGGCATGGAGGCGGTCTACACGCGGCTCGTTCGGCGCGATCGCGCACTTATCCAACTCTTGGATCCGCCGTTCGACAAATCCGATTTGAATCCTGGATATATCAGAGGCTATGTCCCGGGCGTAAGAGAAAATGGAGGCCAGTACACCCATGGCGCCTTGTGGACCGTCATGGCCTTCGCCGCATTGCGTGACCGCAAGCGCGCCTGGGAACTCTTTACCATGATCAACCCGGTGAGCCACACCGGATCCCCCGAGGGGATGGGGAGATACAAGGCCGAACCCTATGTCGTCGCAGCCGATGTCTACGCGCTCGCGCCACACACGGGACGGGGTGGATGGACATGGTACACAGGCTCTGCCGGCTGGATGTATCGGCTCATTCTCGAATCACTCCTTGGGCTTCGGCTGGAAGGCGACCGCCTCTCTGTCTCCCCATGTGTCCCGATGGAGTGGACCGAATTCAAGGTGCACTACCGCTACCGAGAAACCATGTACCACATTACCGTCCTCCAAGGCGGGTACGAGACGAGTGTGATGATCGATGGCGTGGAGCGAGACGAAAAGGGTATACACCTGATTGATGATCGGCAGGAACATTCAGTCGTCGTGACGATACCGATGTCCCCGGATACGACTTCCCCCAGTGTGACGACATGATGGTGCGCCAGTCAATTGATGAGAGCAGTCAGAGGTGCAAATTCGCTAGGTATGCGTAGTCGTAATCAGGGAATAGGGTTCAGTTCTCCGTCATCGGCAGCGCCGCCGTGTCGATTCCTGCCCTACAGGAGACCTGTCTTCGTCTCTATTCCACTCCCAACAATCATGATTAGCCCTTTGTTTGTTTCGTACTTGGCACATCGCCAGGGCTCTCCGCCATCAAATCAATCGCAGATGCGACCCAAGGCGGTCCTACAAAATAATCGTCGGACTCATTTGGGCCTCCTCCTGCGTCCTCAATAATATCGCGTCCCTTGGTCCGTTCTAGAATGCCGCGATACATGGCCTGGGCTTGGGTCGACCACTTTGACTCCAACGGCCATCCATGAAACGCCGCTTCAGCGGCCAGTTGTTCGTCAAACGTCAAATGCGTACGTGCGGACATTACACTCCCCCTTCAATATACATCGAGAATTTTCAATGCCTTTCACAATGACTTCTTGCCGGTCTTTCGTGCGGGTGTTTCAGGAAGACCATGATGAGACGGAGGGATGCTGGTAGATCGTTTGCCTGCACGCCTTTTAGATGGCGCGAGGGGTTCCACAACCTTGGTTCTCTTGCGCTCCGCTTGGGAATAGATCTTTACACCATAAGATTCCATCAGCTCGGTTTTGGCTTTGCGATCTCCTTTGCGTGCCTCTGCCAATAACACCCGTCGTGATTCCAGCTCTTCCTCCTGGGTCAAGTAATGCGGTTCATTCCGTCGCAATTCCGCCATCCATTACTCCTTTATAAAGATAAGGTCCCGTCCATCGGCATTCACACTATACGACCACTGGCCTCTCGTTCTCAGATTTCTCGGCAGGGGTATTGGCGTATCAATCGTGAAAAGGCTGGATCGGGGAACATCGAGGTAGGTACAACCTGCAATCTCTTATAACTCTGGTTTTGGTTCTTACAAGGCCTCCAAGCAAATATATTTTTGTGACGGCTCAAAAATAAACTCCAATGCCAAGCTACATGCCCGGCAGTCGTAGTTGGATTGGGCGACGCCACGTCGGCGGTCACTGGCAATCGTCGCCCCGGACTGGCGATTAACAAGGACACGATAGCGATTGGTCAGATGTGCGTTGGCGAGCAGGTTCCGTGAGCGGACTCCCGCGTAGTAGCCAGTCAAGCCAGCCTGCCTGATCGAACCGTTATACTTGGTTCCATCGTATCAGCGATTCACCGAGTTCCGCCTTCGCCAGCCAAAGCAGGCCGGCGCTTGTTTCAAGAGCGTTTTGACTGTGTGCCTTGGCGTTGGCTACGAGCCTGCTCAGTGAGGCATACATCATGGCATGCCTCAGGGCAGTCACACAGTATCTTCTGTTCACCGGCTTCCGCATAAACCCAAACGCGCCGCTCTTGATAATCAAGGGCATCAGATTGGGTGCGGCGGTCATCAGGATGACGGGAGTATGCGGTCGGAAGCGTTGGATTTCC
>JAICXS010000427.1 GCA_025934615.1 Nitrospiraceae bacterium | reverse complement strand
TCTGGCCGATGTTGCCCAAGGCCTGTGCCGCCGCTTTCGCAATCGTGATGTCCGGATCTTTCAGCGCGATGAGAAGACGCGGGACGGCTTCCGTCGCGAACATCTCTCCCAGTTGAGCGATAATTTTTGTCTTGAGCGCAGGACTGACTGCCGGCTCGTCGAGACGCTTCAACAGCCGGTCCACCTGTCCCCATTCCGCGGCCAACAGAATGGGAAAGTGGTACTCCTCCAAGCGCTCGATGAGTTTATTCAACGCGAACGCGCTGGGATTATCGGCATGTGCCTCGGTTGCCGCCTGGCGCGCATCCTGAAACTCCGTTCGCACTTCTTTATGCCAGCCAAGCTTCTTCCCATCCAACAGATAGAGTAATTGACACGCCGGACCTTTCCACACGCGAGAGGGAGAATCGGGTACGTCCGCATCGCCGCCGGACGATGCCGTCCCTTCCCAAGTTTTGTGCTGTTCGCACTTCACTCGCAGCACGACATCATGGGGCTGCGCCGGATCGGTCACAACGGTATAACCGAGGACCTGCATCCTCCGGACAATCGTGTCGGTGAGCGGACCGGAATCTGCAGTACCTTGGTCGGTGATCGACACGGTTTCCACCAAGACACGCTGTATCTTTCCAAGTCGCTCTTTTTGCGCCGCCGTGAGCGTATCGCGGCGCGCGTCGCTGTCTGTCGCTCCGAATATCAGCAGAGCGAGAACCATGAAAGATCGTCTCAGTGACATCATGAGTGCCTCCGAATGGAAGATAGGGAGAGTAAGTATGAACGCGATCAGGGCGATCCGGGCGCCGGCGCGTCCAGATTGACTCTACCGAAGCTTCTGAGCCATTCGCAAGGGGATGGCGATGACCTACGGGGATCACCTTGCGCAGGAACCCATGGAGAGTTGAAGGCGTTGTGGGCGGCCGCTATAATCGCCGTCATGATAGTGGAACAGTCCATCGCATTTATCGGTGCCGGAAGCATGACGGAGGCGCTTGTCGCCGGAATGCTGGCGGCCGGCGTGACCGATGCGCAGCACATGTATGCCACTGATATCCTTCCCGCCCGTCGTGACTACATGCACACTCGCTATGGCATTCAAGTGAGTGACGAGAATCGAGCAGCGGCCGGATGGGGACAGATTCTCATCTTATCCGTAGAGCCCCAAGATTTAGATGACGTACTCGACGAGATCAAGCCATGCCTGCGGCACGATTGCATGATCGTGTCAGTGGCCGCCGGATATCCCATCGCGAAATTGCATGCGCGTCTGACGGCGAATCTACCCATTGTTCGCGCCATGCCGAACACGCCGTCGAATATTCTGGCCGGTGTGACGGCTCTCACGTTTGGCGCAGCCGTGACGGATCTTCATCGAACGGTCGCGAGGATCATCTTTGAAGCCGTAGGCATAGTCGTGATCGTAGAGGAAGCGCTGATGGATGCCGTAACGGGTTTGAGCGGAAGCGGCCCGGCCTATATCTATGTCATGATCGAAGCGTTGGCTGATGGAGGTGTACGTATGGGACTCCCGCGGGAGGTGGCGGAGATGCTCGCGGCCCAGACCGTGCTCGGTTCCGCCCGTATGTTGTTAGAAAGCGGGGAACACCCGGGACGCTTGAAGGACCGTATTACCTCACCGGCCGGCACGACCATTGCCGGGATCGAACGGTTGGAAACCGGGCAATTTCGAGCCGCACTGATGTCGGCAGTGGAAGCGGCGACGATCCGGTCACGGGAATTAGGATTGTCCTCGTAACAAGCGGTTGCCCTCATGCGACCAATGCCGTAGACTCTGCCCGCCATCATTTCGACCCCACATCAATGGTTAACCAAGGAGCCGTCGTGGTCTATTGGGTCAAAGTCGTCTTTGCCGATAATCAGGAACTGCTGATCAAGGATGCCATTCGCCATACCATCAGCGATGACATGGAAGTCCTGGAAGTCGACACCGCCAAAGAAGTCACGATCATCCCCATGAAACAGATCAAATACATCTCCTGCGATGCTACGGTGTTTGCAACTAAACCCAAGAGCTAGGGCTGTGTAGTCTTGTTGGTCCCGGTTCAAATTTCGTCCACAACTAGTTTTCCTCCAGTCGATCCACTGCTCACAGTCTGGTGCATGTGCGGATGGACGTGCATCCGGCCTCATTTGCTAGCTGATCGGGATCGTTCCGTAACGACTGAGGGACCGTCGTTTGCTCACGGACGCACGACGTTAACGCCTGAAATCGACAGAATTTTCCTATGAAACTGTAAGCATGAGCGGTCGCAGTATGTTTTGTTCGCGTGACTGAACATCCGAGATATTGCAAAAGAATGGGATAACTTTTTCATGAGGGTCAAGTTCACGAAGCAGCTGGAATACTGACCCTCATGCCGACCTTTTTGACGACTGAGTCGAGATTCGGATACTCATCATCAAGCCATTCAATTGTATCTTCAAACACCTTCTTAGCAAGGACACCCATATCTTCACCAATCGTGCCTGCTCCTGGGCATTCATATGTTTCAGCCTTGCCGTTAGCATTGAAAATGAAGCCGACGCTTTCGACCTGGAACATCTTGCATTGGTGGTGCCTTAGGGTGATATTCACGATGCCGGTATGCAAAAGAGGTTCTTGGTTCAACGTCGTAAAGTTTTCCATCGATCTAGGAAGAAGGGTTTCATTTCAAAATAGAAGTCAGAAGCCATCCATAATTCCTTGCTCAAACCTTCATCTTCAAAAAAACTAACATAGACAACCTTCCCATGCCGTTTCACTTCTTGGACCAACGGCACATAATCTCCATCCCCTGCGATAAGAACCGCAACATCGTAATTATCGAAAAAAGCATGACTAAGAAGATCTTTCGAAAGCGTAATATCGACCCCTTTAGACTTATCGTATCTCTTCTTAAATACTTCTGGATGAAAT
>JAICXS010000386.1 GCA_025934615.1 Nitrospiraceae bacterium | reverse complement strand
CATGGCCCCCGCGATCTTAGGGGGACAGGACGCGAAGGGAATCGTTGGCGGCGCCTCTCCCGCTTCGCTGATAGATGCATGCCGCCTCAAGGATGTACACGTTACTCGAGTTGGTGAAGATCTGCTGCTCGAAGCTCTAGTGCTGCCGAAGCCTCCTCACTCTCGTGAGCACTGCTAAAGCAGGTGAAGCCGAATAGAGAAATCGGGTCAGGCACAGCCGTACACGACAAGGAAAGGCTCCTGTCTCAGGCAGCCCAGCCGAAGTGAAATACGATAGCGTCGAGCACGTAATTCATTCGCCTATAGCACCCATCCTAAATCCTGTTACGATGCCCCGATGTGACTGAAAGGAGCATTATGCAGGCACAATCCGGCTTAAAAGTCATTGAAGAGGCCCCCGTGCCGTTGGAGCGTGATGGGTTTTTGCGATCCTTGCTTCGTCACCTCGCAGGCACACTGCAAGACGTGGTTGGTGTCGAGGAGGCGTCAGGATTCATCAGCTTGGTCGGCCAAAAAATGGGAGATGAGATCAATGCCTTGTACAAGTCTCATCTGAATCTGCCCAACCTTTCCAGAGAGCAAGTCGCTGACGTGCTGGTCGATCTCAAACGACGCATTCGTGGCGACTTCTATGTGATCGAAGAAAGTGATGAGAAAATTGTGCTCGGCAATAAGAGATGTCCATTTGAAGATAAGGTGATAGGCCGGCCGGCGCTGTGCATGATGACGTCAAATGTGTTCGGCCTGATCGCCGCTGATAACTTGGGGTATTCAAAAGTCGCCATCGAGCGGGCCATTGCAAACGGAGACTCTGAGTGCCGTGTTACGGTCTACCTGAAACCGACGGCAGAGGCAGAGCATGCCAAAGGACGAGAATACTTCAAGCGATAGGCTTTTGCCGCCCGGCTTTCACGAGCTGTTTGACACCCTTTCCGATTGCCTTCTCGTTGTCTCCAGCGGCGGCACGATCGTCGCGGCCAATCAAGCGCTCGCCGAGAAACTGTCGATCGATCCTCGCCGTTTGACGGGACCTCTGAATCAGTTCATTGAAGATCGCGGGGCGTGTGCCGAATACCTGAGCCTTTGCTCAGGCAGTCGCGCTTCTCTGCCCGGCGTAATCACATTCCTCATTGATGTAACTCGTACGATGTTTCGCGCGAATGGAATGTTGATGAGGCGGGGCGCCACACCGGGCCGATCCTATATTATGCTTCGACTCACTCCGCGAGAATCGTCCGTCACTCGATTCATGGCCCTGAATCACCGCATTGACGAGCTCTCGGAAGAAATTATGCGGCGCAAATCCCTTGAAGGACAGCTCCGCGAGGAACGCGAATGGTTTCAGACGACTCTCTCGAGCATTGGGGATGCGGTCATTGCAACAGATGCCGAGGGATGCGTCACATTTATCAATCCTGTAGCGGAAAAGGTAACGGGTTGGCAATTGCAGGAGGCGGTCGGTCAACCGCTAGAAACGATTTTCCATATTATTAATGAACAGACGAGAGTGCCCGCTGAAAATCCCGTCGTGCGTGTGTTATCAGAAGGCATGGTCGTGGGACTTGCGAACCATACCATCCTCATAACTAAAAGCGGCCGGGAATATGCCATCGAAGATAGCGCGGCGCCGATCAAGAACGTGGAAGGAACGCTGATCGGGGTCGTTCTCGTATTTCACGATGTGACGGATAGACGGCTCACGGAGAAAGAACTTCACCGATCGCAATCGGCACTTTATGAGCGTGTGCATGAACTAGAGCAGTTTCATGACGTGGTCGTTGGGCGGGAGCTGAGAATGATCGAGCTGGAAAAGGAAGTGCAACAGCTCCGAAAGAAGCTATTGGATCCGACCCAACGTACAGATCCGTGAGACTATTGTCATTCCGCTCCCTCGTACCTATTCAGATACAGCGTGAATCAATTTATACGTAGAGCTGCACTATGGTTGCTTGTCCCCCGTCAATTCCCTAATGATTTGGATATCTCGATAGTGCCCCATCTCGGCATTCCTTTTGCTTTAGCACGGCTAGCAAACCTCAAGCAAGGAGTGATGATGAAGCAAGCGACAGCAGCGTTGACATCGTTCGAAGCGGCACTCGATAGCGGCGACAGTGCCACCTATGCGCACTGCCAAAGGACGGCGAGCATTGCAGTGATCTTGGGGCGCTGCTTGGGGTTGTCCCAGGACCTATTGCTTACGCTTGAGCGAGGCGTTTTTCTCCACGACATCGGGAAGGTCCATATTCCGGAGCGGCTCCTCAAGAAGTCCGGGCTTCTTGAAGAAACGGAGTGGAAGGTCATGCGCGGTCATGCCGTCACAGGATATGCGATGCTCAGCTCAAACGTGGCATTGACGGACGTGGCCGCCATCGTCTTAGCCCATCATGAGCGCTATGACGGCACGGGGTATCCTCATCGATTGGAAGGGGAAGATATTCCGTTCGGTGCAAGAGTTTGTGCCGTGGCCGACTGCTTTGACATGCTGACGGCAGCCGACCGTGCCTACTGTCGCGCGATGACTGTGTCCGAGGCCTGGACATACGTGCGATCTCAGCAAGGCAGACACTTCGATCCAGTGGTCGTTGACGCGTTTCTGTCGATCGCACCGGCCCAATGGCGTCGGTTCCATGCCGAGTGGTCCGAACCACAACTACGCCGTCTCGACTGGAGCAACGTGCGCCGGCCGTCGCTGGATGATGTCAGCGCCGATTCTTTTGACAAGATTTCAGCAAAGGTGGTAGCGTGTTCGGGTGCATCGTAAGTCTACGTTCGGCTACGATAGTGTTCACCTCCTGATCTCTTCTTCGCCTATTCGGCCTCGTTCGTCTCCGCGAGTACAAAGGCGGCGCCTGCTCTTGCTCTGGGCACACTGTCTCGTCTTCGTCAGCCTCTCGACTCTCTGTGCAGCAACGGCCGTCGCGATGGCGGGTGCGCCGGTCTCGCTTGCGGCCCTCGTCAACGAATATGTGGATACGTCCGATGGAGATAAAGCCAGTGCGCTCCTTGCGGAGATTCTCAAGCATCCCCAAACGGATATGCCGACAGTCGAATCGACGCTTCGAAAAGGAAAAGTCTTTATCCCCCAACCGGTCGGTTTTCAGCCCGGCGTCCCGGTCGCTGTGCGGGGGCGGACATTTCGCTACGGGTTGTATGTCCCGCTCAATTATGAGTCGTCTCACTCCTATGCTGTGGTGATCTGCCTGCATG
>JAICXS010000301.1 GCA_025934615.1 Nitrospiraceae bacterium | reverse complement strand
GAAAAGCCACGGCGTGGTCACGGTGATGATGGTATTGGCCGTGATTGCCATTGTCTATGGCGCGATCATCGCGCTCATTCAGCCGGATTTGCGCCGTCTCCTCGCGTTCAGCAGCATCAGTCACCTCGGATTCGTGGTTTTGGGATTATTCGCCTTAAATTTCCAAGGACTCCAAGGCAGCTTGTTGACGATGATCAACCTGGGCTTCAGCACGGCCGGTCTGTTCTTCATCGCCGGCTTCCTATATTCCCGGCGATATAGTACGCAGTTGTCGGCATTCGGCGGCCTTGCCAAAAAAGTGCCCTTGCTTGCGACATTTTTTCTTATTATCGGACTGGCCTCCATCGGCTTGCCGGGAACGAATGGGTTTATTGGAGAATTTCTTATCTTGCTGGGGGCCTTCAAGGCCCATTGGGAATATACGGTCATTGCAGTCACCGGGGTTATTTTCGGAGCGGCGTATTTTCTGTGGTATTACGAACGCGCCATGTTCGGTCCGCTGGTAGAGGGTGTGCAGGCCCTCACAGATTTGACAGGACGTGAAATGGTCATTGCGGTATCTCTCTCGATTATGATTTTTTGGATCGGCATCTATCCCGCGCCCTTTTTGAACATAATGAATGGATCGGTAGAGGCCATTGTCCAGCGGCTGGAGCGAGGCGCGATGGTTGCCGAACAAAGAGGTGCGAGGTATGAGGATCGAGGTTCGATACTTCAGATCCCACCCCGAACCTCAAGCCCCGAACCCCGAACCGGTAGCTAATCTATGGCTCAGTACACACTCCTCTATATCTTGTTTGCGCCATTTGTGGGATCGGTGCTGTTGCTGTTTATCCCCAATCGTCGGGCGCTCGCAGTCCGATTCGTGGCGGCTGGATCAGCCTTAGTCTCGCTGATCGCGTCCCTGTACCTCTTCTATGCCTATGAACCGGCAAAGGGCGGCTTTCAGTTTATTCAGAAATATGAATGGTCGAAGGAACTGGGCATTTCCTTCTATCTGGGCGTCGATGGCATTGGCACGCCGCTGGTCCTAGCGTCTTCCATTCTGTTGTTCGCTGGAATTTTCATTTCCTGGCACATTAAGGACCGGATCAAAGAGTTCTATATCTTCTTGCTGGTGCTCGCCGCGGCCACGATCGGCGTCTTCATGTGTTTGGACCTCTTCTTTCTCTACTTCTTCTATGAAATGTCCGTGCTGCCCATGTATCTCCTCTTAGGCATGTGGGGCAGCCACACCAAAAATTATCTGGCGATGACGTCGCCGGAAGAGCGGGAAAAGCGGGATTCGGTCGGATTCATTTTCAATTTCGGGTCCAACAGCAAAGAATACGCCGCGATGAAACTGGTTCTGTTTCTTTCTGCCGGGGCCGTCTTGGCTTTGATGGGCATTTTGCTCATTTACAAATTCTCCGGACTCAATACCTTCGATATCCTCGTCCTCCGCGAACACGCCAAGTTCTCCGGACCGCTGGCGACCTTGATTTGGTTGCTGATCTTCTTTGGATTTGCATCCATCGCGCCGATTTGGCCATTGCATTCCTGGTCCCCTGTAGGGCACGCAGCCGCACCAGCCGCGACAAGCATGTTGCACGCGGGGGTGCTGATGAAGCTGGGACATTTCTCTATCATCCGCGTGGCCTTCGAGATTCTGCCGCAAACGACGCGGGAATTGATGCCGATCGCGGCCATTCTTTGCGTGTTCAGTATTATCTACGGTGGATTTGTCGCGTATTATGCCAAGGACACCAAGTATGTCATCGGTTATTCAAGTTCCAGCCACATGGGCTATGTCTTCCTCGGCATGGCAGCGCTCGACTACATCAGTTTGTCGGGGGCGGTGCTCTATATGTTTGCGCACGCGATGGCCACAGGCATGCTATTCGCCATGGCCGGATGGGTCTATGACCAAACGCACACGCGTGATATTCCGTCGCTGGGCGGTCTGGTCAACCGCATGCCGTTTATCGCGTCCTGCTTCATCATTGCCTGTATGGCCTCTATCGGTATGCCGGGCACCGTCAACTTCATCGCCGAAGTGATGATCATTGTCGGCAGTTGGAATAAATATCCCTTCCAGGTCATCGTGGCGGTCGTCGGGATCGTGCTGACGATGGCGTATCTACTCCGCATGATGCGGGGAATCTTCTACGGTCCGACCGTGGAGCAATACAGCCACGCGCACGATGCCGTGGGCATGGTGGATCGGATGCCGCTGCTTCTCATGATCGCGACCAGCATCTTTTTTGGAATCTTCCCAGGCCACTTCTATGACATCATCCGTTCCGGAGTAGACCCGCTGATCGCACGGATTACCGAAGTGGTGCCCCTGAAAGCGGAAGGACAGGTCAATTCTGAACTATCAGCCGTCAGCTATCAGCCTTCAGTTCAAAGATCCGAAGGCGACAAGCTGAGCGCTGATCGCTGAAAGCGATTGCTATGACCTTTTCACTCAACGTCACCGGCTCCGACCTCATCTTGATGTTGCCTGAGATTATTCTGACGCTCTGGCTGTGCGGCATCCTCATCGTGGATTTCGCCATGCCGAAGTTGCCGAAGGAACAGCTTGCCTATTTGAGCGTCTGCGGCCTCGCGATCGTGCTCGCCAATCTCGTGTGGTTTGACTTAGAGGGCGTGAGCGGGGCTCTGTTCGCCAACATGTTTGTGCTGGACCGGATGGCGCTTTTCTTTAAAATTTTGATCGTCGGCGCCACCATGCTGGTGCTCCTGGCTTCCAGGGATTACGTCCAGCGGTTCCGGTTTTTCAAGGGCGAGTACTATTTCCTCGTACTCATGTCGGCCTTGGGCATGATGTTGATGGCTTCGCCCAACGATCTGCTCTCGATGTTCATCACGCTGGAATTTTCGACGTTCGGCTTCTATGTCCTTGTCGCGTATTTGCGAGAGGATGCGGCGTCGAATGAGGCCGGTCTGAAGTTTTTCATTTTAGGCGTGTTTGCGGCGGGGCTCCTGACCTATGGCATCAGCCTCGTCTACGGCGAAACGGGCAAGATCGTCTTTTCTGAAATTGCTGCGACGGCCTGGACGCCGGGCTTGACCATCGGGTTCTTGCTCATCTTTGCGTCGTTGGGATTTAAGATCGGTGCCGTGCCGTTCCACTCCTGGATTCCCGATACCTATCATGGCGCGCCAACCCCTATCACGGCGTTCCTATCCATCGCTCCCAAAGCCGCGACCTTCGCAATCTTAGTGCGTCTGTTCTTCGTCTCCTTAGCGGCGCTCAAGCCGGCGTGGGTCCTCTTGCTCGTGGGTGTGTCGATCCTCTCCATGACGTATGGAAATATCGTGGCCATCGCCCAAAAAAACATCAAGCGCCTGTTGGCCTATTCAGGCATCGCGCAAATCGGAAATGTGCTGATCGGCTTGGCGGCCGGTACGAAGATGGGCGAGGATGCCATCCTGTTTTATCTGCTGACGTACGTCTTTGCCAATGTCGGGGCGTTTGCCGTGGTGATTGCCGTCAGCAATCTGATACGCAGCGATGAAATCGAAGATTACAGTGGCCTTAACCGGCGCTCACCCTTTCTCGCGTTTGCCATGCTGGTGTTCCTCCTGTCGTTGGCGGGAGTTCCACCGCTGGCAGGCTTTATCGGGAAGCTCTACATCTTCTTGGCGGCGATTAAAGAGGAACTCTATACCTTGATCATGGTGGGATTGGTGAATATCGTGATCTCGATGTATTACTACCTCATCATCGTGAAGAAGATGTATATCAATGAGCCGATCGATCGCTCGCCGCTCACGGTGTCCCCCTCCATGCAGGCGGTCATTTACGTCGGATTGGCCGGCACGCTGGTGCTCGGCATTTACCCGAAACCGTTTATTGAATGGGCCGTCGCCGCAACGCTGATGTTTTCCAACTTTGCGCCTGCTGCTGCTGTTGCGCCGGTCGTGCTTCCGTTCGGCGGATAGCCGCACCTTCCTGGCGACACTCTACAGTCGTTCGTCTTCGTGTATCTT
>JAICXS010000002.1 GCA_025934615.1 Nitrospiraceae bacterium | reverse complement strand
TCGCGCAACGTGACGCCGCCCTGTTGATCAAAGAGGCGGAATTCAAGGCGTCAGAAATGCTGCGAGAAGCGCGTCAAGACCTCGCCGGCCTCCAGCGTGAAATTTCGGATATTCGGAAACAACGATTGCTGGGCATCGAACGCTTGCGCTCGACGCTGCGGACATTCGAGCGGGTTTTGGAAATCGAAGAGGAAGACGAGGAGCCGTCAAGCGTCTCCGATCGGCGAAGTTGACGCGCGGTCCCGGAGCATACGTCCTTCCATTGCAGGTGAATGGGAGCAGCCTTCCGACTTAGCCCGGGTCTCTATTCCAGTCCCTTCCTCGCTCACCGCCATGGATAACCCCATTACGAGTGCGATGCAGTCCGCGGTAGACGATCGCATCTTCCCTGGCGCCGTCTTGCTCGTGCACTTCCGGAGACAACCGGTCTATTGCGGCGCCTTTGGCTGCGCGGCGGTGATACCACAGCCAGTACCGGCGACGCTGGACACGTTGTATGATTTGGCCTCTTTGACTAAACCGCTTGCCACGGCGACCGGAATCGTCAGCTTGATTCAGGACAGAATGGTCGATTTCGACGATGCCCTTGAGACCTATGTCGAGGATCTGCATGGGACGGAAATCGGTGCCGCCACGGTCCGTCGTCTTTTGCATCACAGTTCCGGACTACCGGGATGGCGGCCGCTCTACCAAGACATCGCCGCTGAAGAACGACAGCACCCGGGTTTTCTTGGAAGTGACGCGGCGAAGAAATTTGCCATTGCCTCTATCGCTCGGGAGCCGCTGGTTTATCAGCCGGGGTCCAAGAGCCTCTATAGCGATCTGGGGTTCATTCTGCTGGGTCTCCTGATCGAACGCGTGACAGGTCTGTCGCTCGCGCAATTTTGCAAGGAACGCATCTATCAGCCGCTCGGTATCCAGCGTCTCTTGTTTGTGCCGCGCGCCGTCGATCAGAGCGGCCTGGATGGACAATCTCTCGTTCCTGCTCCTATTGCCCCGACGGAGAATGACCCATGGCGAAGGCGGCTTCTTTGCGGTGAAGTCCATGATGAAAATGCCTATGCGTTGGGAGGTATCGCGGGCCACGCCGGCTTATTCGGCACCGCGGCAGCCGTAATGGCCTTGGCCGATGCGTGGATGAATGGATATTTGGGCCGAGATTCTTTCTGGCCTAGTGACCTGATTCGTCGTTTCGCAGGCCGGGATTCGAATACGCCGGAGTCAAGCTGGGGATTAGGCTGGGATACGCCCTCGCCCCCGTCCTCCTCCGGACGGCATTTGTCCCCGCGCTCGTTCGGACACCTGGGATTTACCGGAACGTCGCTCTGGATCGATCCGGAATCGGAACTGGCAGTGGTATTGCTGTCGAATCGGGTGCATCCAACAAGGCAGAACACCAGCATTCAGCGGTTTCGTCCGCTGATTCATAATGTCATCTATGAGACGATTGTCGGAAACATAGAGGGCGGGTCAGTGACCTGAGGTCGTCAGTCAAACGGATGGACTACGCGTCGGGATAATCAATCCACGTTTCTTTTTCCGCCAAGTAACGCCGGCCTTTGAAGTTCGGGCGAGTCCGCATTTGCCGAAATCCCAATTCTCTGAGCTTGTCCACCGCACTGCTGACCGCTGCGGAGATGGTAGGATGGGCATGCCCCTCTACCGTTAAGGCTTCATAGGTCAGTTTAGCCGCGTAGCCCTGCGGGACACGGCTGACGAGAATGGCCCGGCTAAAGTAGCGATCGCTGGGATCATTCCCTTCAAGCTGATGCCGCTCGACGACGCCATCTTTTTGTCTCAGTGAAAGTGGAAGAGTACTCACAGAATCTCCATAGGCGAACGGCTGATGACCATCGGGGGCGTCTTGCGCACACGACTCACGATTATAGATGCACTGTCATGAGGACTTCAACCATGGTTGACAACAAGAAATCATTCTTATAATCTCCGCGTGTTGGTTCCTTCCCCTGCCTGTTTCCGCCAAGGGGCGGACCAGTGTCTACCGGCCACTCCATGAATGTTCCAAACAGTCTGACCATCCTTCGTATCCTGCTCATTCCTGTCTTCATAGGGTTTCTTATCTATGAACGATATAACCATGCGCTGGTCGTGATCCTCATCGCCGGCCTCACAGACGCCCTCGATGGGACCATTGCGCGCGTGACCAATCAACGGACGAAATTGGGCGCCTATCTCGATCCATTGGCCGATAAACTTTTGCTGACGTCGGGATTCGTCACCCTGTCGGTTCTACACCTGGTGCCGCTCTGGGTCGCCATTCTCGTCGTGAGTCGCGACCTGATTTTGCTGACCGGGGCCTTGCTCAGCCGTTTTACGGACTCGTCGCTCGATATGTCGCCGACTTTCATAGGCAAAGGGACGACCTTGTTGCAGTTGTTATACATTATTCTGATTATTATCGTGACCTCGCGCCATCTCGAACGCCAACTCCTGCAGCCGTTGCTATATCTCATGGTCTTTCTCACTGTCTCTTCAGGTCTTCATTATTTGTACCGCGGTGTCACCCATCTCAATACTCGTGAAGCGTAGCGGACGAGATCAGGATCGGCAGACGGCCGTCACCACGCTCGTTACTTCTTTAACTTCGCCCGCGCCAACGCGATGGCCAACGCGCCGTGTGGGTGCGGCTCGCGTTCTGGAGCGCGCTGAGGTGGTCTCGGATGTCGGCTAGGCGCCCCGCTCGCTGCAGCGGTCTGCGTGTCCACGCGAGGTCGGTCCCCGCGCGATGATGGCTCGTCGAGGCGCATGGTCAGGGAAATGCGCTGGCGCTTCACGTCGACGTCCATGACCTTCACTTTGACGATCTGGCCCGGCTTCACCACCTCGTGGGGGTCTTTCACGAATGTGTGCGCCAATGCGGAGACATGCACGAGTCCGTCTTGGTGCACGCCGATATCGACGAACGCGCCGAAGGCTGCGACGTTCGTCACCACACCTTCGAGGACCATGCCCGGCTGCAGGTCGGCCAGCGACTCGATGCCCTCTTGAAAGGTGGCCGTTTTGAATTCTGGGCGCGGATCGCGGCCTGGTTTTTCCAACTCAGTTAAAATATCGCGTACCGTCGGCACGCCGAATTTCTCATCGGTGAAGTCGGCGGGGGACAGTCCTTTCAGCACGGCCGGCTGACCCATCACCTCGCCGATGCCTTTGTTAATGCGCATCAGAATGCGCTCGACCACCGGATACGCCTCCGGGTGGACTGAAGACCGATCCAGTGGATTATCGCCGTTATTGATCCGTAGAAAACCTGCCGCCTGCTCGAATGTCTTGTCTCCCAATCGCGGCACCTCGCGTATCGTGGTCCGATTCGGGAACGGACCGTTGGCATCGCGGTACTCGACGATGTTTTTGGCCAGCACCTTGTTGAGGCCCGAGACCCGTGTAAGGAGCGCGGCGGACGCCGTATTGACGTCCACGCCCACGGCGTTCACGCAGTCTTCGACTGTCGCATCGAGCGAGCGCGCCAGGGCGCGCTGATTCACGTCGTGCTGATATTGGCCCACGCCGATCGATTTCGGATCGATCTTGACTAATTCGGCCAGCGGATCTTGCAAGCGCCGGGCGATGGAGACGGCGCCGCGCAGGCTGACGTCTAGCTCGGGGAATTCAGCCGCGGCGAAGGCCGACGCCGAATAGACCGACGCGCCGGCTTCACTGACGACGATCTTGGCCAACTTCTGTTCCGGGTTCTTCGCGGTGACCAGCTTGATCACCTCGGCGGCGAGCTTGTCCGTTTCGCGGCTGGCGGTGCCGTTGCCAATCGAGATCAGTTCGACGCCATGCTGCATCACGAGCCGAGCCAGCGTCTCCAGCGACCCCTGCCAATCGTTCCGAGGCTGGTGCGGGTAGATGGTAGCGGTCTCCAGCAGTTTGCCGGTTGCATCGACCACCGCTACTTTGCAGCCCGTGCGGATGCCGGGGTCGAGGCCGAGCACAGCCTTCGGTCCTGCGGGCGCCGCCAACAACAGTTCATGGAGATTGCGACCAAATATTTTGATCGCCTCGATTTCCGCCGCCTCTCGCAGTTGCATCAGCAGCTCTGCGCTGAGATGCGGGTGCGCCTTGATGCGCCAGGTCCACAGGCACACATCCGCCAGCCACTTGTCGGCAGGGCGGCCGCAGTCTTGTATGCCGAAATGCCCGGCGATCATGGAGACGCATGGATGCGGCATGGCGGCGTCCAATGGATCACCCAAACCCAGCTCGATCGTCAGCACGCCCAAGCTGCGGCCGCGGAAGAGCGCCAACGCGCGATGCGATGGAATGGTCCGGATGGTCTCGGAGTAATCATAGTAATCGCGGAATTTTTCTTCTTCCGCTTCCTCTTTGCCTTTCATCACCTTGGAGCTGATGATGCCCTGTTCCCACAAGCGGGCTCGTAGTTTGGCGAGCAGGTCAGCGGTCTCGGCAAAACGTTCGACGAGAATATCGCGCGCGCCTTCGAGGGCAGCTTTCGCGTCAGGTACGTTGATGGCCTCGATGCCGTCGGCGGCCGGGCGGACCTTCACATACGTCGCCGCTTCCGCTTGCGGATCGAGTGTCGGATTGCCGAGCAGCGCATCCGCCAACGGTTCAAGGCCGGCCTCACGCGCAATCTGCGCGCGCGTGCGGCGCTTGGGCTTGTAGGGCAGATACAGGTCTTCCAGCGTCTGCTTCGTGACGGCCGTCTCAATGGCGCCGCGTAAGGCATCGGTAAGTTTGCCCTGCTCCTCGATGGACGCCAGGATCGCCGCGCGCCGTTCTTCCAGTTCGCGTACATACCGCAGGCGCTCTTCCAAGGTTCGCAATTGCGTGTCGTCCAGGTTGCCGGTCACCTCCTTGCGATAGCGCGCGATGAAGGGCACAGTGCATCCTTCGTCGAGCAGCGTCACCGCAGCCGCGACTTGATGCGATCCCACGTTGAGTTCTTTTGCGATGAGGTGAGCGATCTTGATCTGAGCTGCGGCTGAAACGTGTTGGGTCGTTGGGGTAATGATCGGTGTGTCCAAGGGTGCTTTCCGAAAGCCGCTTGCAGCGTGACACCCGGTGTCGAGCGCGCTTTCTTAATGGTTGTGTCGGGAGTCAGATTTAGGAGTTACTGACTGTTCGAGTCCTACAGCAGTGACATGAGGGTTGATCGAAACGTCCGTAGTTGGTAACCGAATCTATCAGAAGCGTTCTTGAACTTCCAGCGAGCTTCGGATTGTAGTCCCACTAGGAAAGGAACATTGCAAGGAAAGCCATGCGTGGTCATGGCGAGTTGAAGCATCTCACTGCGTCTCGTTATAGTGGTTGGCAATGCCCAAGAAGACTTCGCCCCATCGCATGATGTCGGGTACGCCCGAGTTGCCGTCCGGTGTCCCTCCCGAACCGTCCGCGCTACTTGCCGCATTTCGCGCGTTTTCTCCCAATGACTTCTATACGATGGCTCCCAAGGAATCTGTCATTCGGGGATACGACTACTATCGTCAACAGCGACTTCTGCACTATGTGTGGAGTGCCGACGGTGCGACGCTCACGGCGTCGGTGCAAGGACAGAGGAGCCGACCCTATGCCGTGAACTTTTCCCTCGACAGTGGATTCTTGACCGCGACGTGCGACTGTCCGGTTTGGGATCCGGACTCTCTATGCAAGCATGTGCTCTGCGCCTGCTTCACCACCAAACATCTGTTGTCGCCCGACGCGTTTGGAATTCCCGGAATGATAGAGCCGTCGCGCGAGGCCCTCAAGATCGAACTGCTCGGCGATGGCCGCCCTCACGATGTACCACGTGAAGCGGTAAGTGTGACGAGCGGCTTTGAAATCGTCATCGACGCGCGTCACCGCGAGCCGGCGCTTTTTCTCCGCCGCGATGGGACGAAGGTCGGCTGGTCCTTTGGATGGATGCCAAGCGGCGCCGTGCCGTCGGAACTGACCCCTTTACTCAATGCCTCCACATTTTCACCCGGGTATGGCGAAGATCCGCTGCTCCGATACCTGCGGCAGGACAAACAGGCGTATCCCTTGATTCTGGAAACGGAGCAGAAATCGGTGCCTCTCCGCTGGGAACCGTCCGTGAAATGCGTATGCAAGACGGGGCTCGATGTGACCCGGGAACGGGTCACGGCTCGTGCAGTGTGTCTCGCGGATGGCCGCGAGCTAAAGCGCTTCATGCGCTTCCGGTCATTCGTCGTTGACCTGAATGGCGGACGCCTGCTGCGTCTGCGGGATGAGCAGGGATGGAACATATGGTTTGCGTTTCAACGCGGGATGGATATCCATCGTCCGTTTCTCACGCCCGAGAGGACTCTTACTAGAGACGTCCGCGCGGTGCTCTTGCCCGACCACTCGGATGCGGCCTTATGGCAAAATTGGAGCGAGGGTCAGGCAATTACTTGCACCTTGCAAGAATTCCAGACCATACAAGTCGACATCATTCAAGAGTATTTCGACCAGGTGGCCAACGATCTTATCGTCACCGTGAATGGGCGGACGCAGGCGCTTGTCCGGCACGATGTCGTGCCGGAAGCAGAGCAGCCGGTGCACCGCTTGGTGCTGATCCCTCCATCCCCGTCCGACGGGATGCCGCATGCCCCGTACACGCTGCGAGCTGAATGCCGCTGGGGCGGCCTCAGCATGGCGCCTAGCGCGTCCGTCTTCGGCTTGTTCCCTCATATTGAGCAGGCTCCGACGCTCTCCACGGCGTTCCGTGCCCGCAAACGCAAAACCGTTTTGTATGAGACCTTCTTCACGCTTCTCTCCGTAACAGACTCCAAGGAGCGGGACCGTCGTCTGAAAGTGGCCTTGTATGAGGGTCATTTCAGAACCCGCTCAGTCATGACCGAGGGGCAACGGATGCTGCGGAATACCTGGCACGCCTTTTCGCGTCAGGATTTGCGTCTTAACATCCAGGCAGATCGGTGGGCCCTGTGGCCGGTGGACAAAGCTCGTGAAGCGCTGCTGTATCGGATTCCCAGTGAAGTGCTCGGCCCGGACATCTTTCGCGGCATGCAACGCTGTGACGAGATGACCGTCGATGCCACGGTGTTGTTCAAGCGATTGCCCTCGTTATTGGAAAAACTGACCGCCGTCGGTATCCAACTTCTCTACCAGGGTCAGCCGATCCAGCGCTCTCATTGGGACTGCGGCGTCGAAGTGACTCCTGAAGACGCGAACGGAATGAAATCTGATCTCAAAGGAATCGACTGGTTCGAAATCCGGCCGGAAGTCCGGTGCGGCGGCGTGGTCTTGGATGAAGCGGAATGGCGGACTGCCTTGGAGCAGGGTGGCGTCATCCAGACGGAGACGGGTCTTCGCGTGCTGGATGATTCGACGCTGGCGCGCCTGCGCGCCATCGTCGGTCTTGGCCATCAGACCAAGCCGCACCGGGAAGCGGCGCAGATCGTCCGCATCCCGCGGCTGCAAATTCTGGATTGGCTGGAACTGCGAAATCAGGGGATCACCGTGTCTCTGCCCGCTGATGAAGAGGCCGTGCTGGTCAGGCTCGCGGGATTCAAGCAAATTACGGCCCCACCGCTCCCGCAGGGGCTGCATGCGACACTGCGGCCGTATCAGCAGGACGGGTATGGCTGGCTTGCATTTCTTTACGAGCACCGATTTGGCGCCTGTTTGGCCGACGACATGGGATTGGGCAAGACCCTCCAAGTCATCTGTCTACTGGCGGCCATCAAGGAAGGCTTGATCGAACCGTCTGTGAAGGTGCAGGGCCCGCATCTTGTGGTCGTGCCGACCAGCCTGTTGTTCAACTGGGAGCAAGAACTTGCGCGGTTCGCGCCGGCCTTGAAGGTCCGCGTCTATAACGGCAGCCAACAGATTATCGATGCCGAGGACGGTGAGGTGATCCTGATGACGTATGGGTTGGTCCGGCGACACATCGGCGTCCTGGCACGCGCGACGTTTCATGTGATCGTATTCGATGAGACCCAGGCGGTAAAAAACATCCACGCGGACACGACCGGCGCCGTCCGTCGCCTCAAGGGCCATTTCACTATCGCGGTGACCGGCACCCCGCTCGAAAATCATCTCGGAGAGTATTTCTCCGTGATCGATCTGTGTCTTCCGGGTCTGCTTGGAAACTATGATGAGTTCAAGGCGGAACTGAAACGCGTGCAGAGCGGCCTCCTGGATCGTCTGCTTCGCCGGACGCGGCCTTTCATCCTGAGACGGACGAAAGCGCAAATCCTTCACGACCTGCCGCCGAAGATCGAGAGCGAGGTATTCCTCGATCTGACCGATCGGCAAAAAGTTCTCTACCGGCACACCGTGGCACACATCCGCTCTACCATCGACGACGCGTATCGCACAAAAACGCCGGCTCAGGCGCAGGTCATTGCGCTTACGGCCATCCTTAAACTGCGGCAGATTTGCCTGTCGCCTCGCCTTGTGACGAAGCGAGAAGAGGAGCCGTCGCCCAAGCTGAAATTTCTGATGGAGAAACTGTCCGTGTTGTTAGACGAGGGGCACAGCGCCCTGGTCTTTTCTCAGTTCACCGGCTTTTTAGACCTCGTGCAGGAAGCGTGCGATCGCCATACCATTCCCTACCACCGGCTGGACGGATCTACGGCACCGACTGCGCGCAAGACCCGCGTGAAGGCCTTTCAGGGAGGCGATCGACCAGCCGCGTTTCTCTTGAGCCTCAAGGCGGGAGGCCAGGGTCTGAACCTGACCAAAGCGACCTATGTCTTTCATCTCGATCCCTGGTGGAACCCGGCAGTGGAAAACCAAGCCTCCGATCGCGCGCACCGCATTGGACAGCAGCGCACCGTTTCCATCGTGCGGCTGCTCATGCGCCACAGCATCGAAGAAAAGATGATGGCCCTCAAACAACGCAAATTGGAGCTTTATGAGGCGGTCATGCGCGGGACCGCGCGCGGTGCTGGGCAAGGGCTGCTGACGAGAGCGGACTTCGATTTTCTACTGTCGCCGGCTTCCAGCTAATGGCGGCATCCTCGAACGTCATCTGTGCTTGAAAAAGGAGCGACCATGCGGGAAGACCGAAAGGTCGATTATTATACGGTACTCGAACTCTTACCAACCGCAACGGATGTGGACATCAGAAAGGCCTGGCAGGAGCAAATGCAGGTCTGGCATCCCGATCGGTTTACTCATTCGCCAACGCTGCACCGCAAAGCGGAAGTCCGAACACAATTGATCAATCAAGCCTATCAAACACTCAGCGATCCCGTCGCACGCACACGGTACGATACCGCCACACAGGCCTCTCGTGCCGCAACGTCACCTGCTCGTTCATCCTCTCCACCCGCTCCATCACGCGCTCAACCTACTCCGCGACCCCGCCAAGAATTGCGGGGACCGCAAGCGCTCCTCACCTTGTCCAGGGAGGGGCAACCCAAAATCACCGTGCCTGCCATCGAAGTGTTGGTCGACACCACTGAGCAACACCCCTACGACTTTCATGGTCTCGTTCGAATCGCCGGGACCACTCGACAGGCATTGCCGGCCGGCGACTACAGTATTGCCGAAGCGCCGGAGCTCTTAGGAGTGGAGCGCACGCGTGTGGAAGAGCTCTACACGACCGTCTCGAATCCATCCGAACGTCTCAGATTTCTGCGAAACCTCGAAGGCCTGCTCGCCTTTCCGCATCGGTGCCTGGTCGTGGAAGGCACGATCGAACAGAGCATTGCAGGCGGGCGATTAGGGCACTATCATAAACATGGATTGATGGATTTCCTGGACGCTCTGAAAGTACGACATGCGATTCAGGTTATTCAGGCGGATACGCGTGAAGGGGCGGAAGAACGTCTCGCCAATTTCGCGGCAGTGCACTATGCCTATTTTTTTGCCGAACAACAGGGGCTCGGACGCTGTCTCAATGAGGACCATCTATAGTCGAAGGATGTCTCCCGTCTCCAAGCTCACGGAATAAAAAGGCGCCTCGTCTTTCATTTTTCTCTACCCAGATTCGCCAAGGACTATGCGCATGCTGGTGCCTTCCGCGCTCGCCTGCAGCGGTTTCGGCATGGCGGTGAATAGATCTGAATACGTCATATAATCTTCTACACGAATTTTGAATGAAGTAGGATAGACGACCAATGCTAGAGAACTTTAAAATATGCGAGAATTTCGTCGAGACAAAGGCGTCTTGACGGACGGGTGATTAGCACGATGGACAATGGCGTCCTGACCGCAACGGGAAGGACGCTTTTTTTTGCGCCATGCGGCTAAGCGAGGCACGTGGCATCAGTTCTTTGAGTAACACAGCCATGCTGTATGGATAGAGGCGTGAATAGTTCTTCGAAAAGGAAATGACCATGGAAACATTCTTTAGCCACGCGTTGATGATTATCGCGAAGATGCCGGAGCGCGTCGATGTGAAGACGCAGGAAAAGGAGATTGCCGAGACCGCGATCGATGGGCAGAGGTCCGAAAGGCCGTTCTTATCGGTGGAGCAATAGTTTCGCGCCATGGTGAGCGACGTGCAGCGGGAGAGAGACGTCCGGTTCGGGAGGCCGCAAAAGACCATCCTGGTGGTCGATGACGATTTCGACATTCGAGAAGTGATCTGCGATCGGCTCAGTAGCGCCGGGTACACAGTGCTGACGGCACAGAATGGCGCTCAGGCCTTGGAGCTGGTCGGAGGCGCGCCGCTGCATGGCGTGTTACTCGACATTCGTATGCCGGGAATGGACGGGATGGCTGTCCTGGCCACGGTGCACCGAGATCAACCCCAGCTTCCGATCATCGTCGTGACAGCCAGCGTAGAAAAAGACAAACTGGCGAAACTGATATGTGCCGGCGCCGTAGATTACGTCATCAAGCCTCTCGAATATGCAGAGTTGATGGACAAAATAGCGCGGCATTTTTGACTGACGTCACCTTGCAGCCGGTGCTCGGACGCGGTCTCAATCAGGGTGGGGTATAGAATCAAAGACCGTTCGATCCCATTCGTTGTGGGTGCGGCATTAAGCAGAAGATGTCGCGATTCAAATCACATCACATGGCCGTCTCAACCTCTTCCTCGGATGCGCTCTAACTCCTTCTGCGTGTCGGCCAGTTGGCGTTTGATCTTAATCATCTCCAGTTCACGACCGACGACCGCGTCTTCAAATTTCTCCAGGTCCCGTATCTTATCTTGCAGCTCGCTTCGGCTTTGATCCAGCCGTCGTATCGTGTCTTGGAGCTTCTTGTTCAGCCGCGTCACCTCATTCAGAGCGTTTTTCATGTCGGTCTGATCGCGCATGACTTTTCCAAAGCCATGCAGCCCGGTATCTTTCAGTGCAATGGTCAGCCCGCTGCACCAAAACTGAGACTGATCCTTTCTCACGATCCATCGATCATCGCTCGCCTGACCTACTTCCGCTGCCGTCTTAAGTTCTTTTTCGGGTTCCTTGTTGGCCCGATCTTCAGCCGTAAAGAACACCTCCGCCGATTGGCCGAGGATTTCATGCTCCTTATACCCCAGCAGCTTCTCGGCCGATACGTTCCAACTCGCGACTCGGCCATCGACGTCCAGCGTAAAGATCGCCAATCCATTCGCATTCTCAGCGAGCAAGTCGAATAGGTCGGCATTGCCTTGCAGTTCCATACTTCAAATGTGGAGGAAGCAGGTTTCTTGCGGTATCAGGCAACAAGCCGACAGGACGTAAGAAGGCACAACAGAGCCGTCCGTAAGCGTCCCACGTCGCGTCGCGTTTCATGCACGTTTCTTGAATACAGGAAGCGATTGAACTTAGATGAGACCATTACTGTGTCTTACCTGAAGTGATCGCCGTTAATTGCTCTTGAAACATGGTGCGCCAATCCTGTGACAGGGCGCGGATGCGGAGCACTTTTTCAAGCATTGCCACATCCTTCTGCTCGAAGAACGCAAGGCACACCGCTTGCCGAATAGTTACCGCTTCCCGATCCATCGTGATGCGTTCAATCGAATCCCCGGCGCCAAGGGTTCCTTCTTCGAGGACTCGCACGTAGTATCCGGTCCGATAACTGGTGAGGAATTTTTTGGGAAACTGGGCCGAACCCATCTTCAACCCTAGCTTGTAGCATGGTACACGTGGCTGTGTGACTTCAAGGAGCGCACGCCCGACCCGGAACGTGTCGCCGATGTGAACCGTCTCTTCCAGCATACCTTCGACCGTGAGATTTTCTCCGAACTGACCGAATGTGAGATCGTTCCGTCCGAGTTCGTGCGCCCACGTCGCGTAGTGCTCGAAAGGATAGATATAGACCGCCTTATCCGTTCCGCCATGGACGGAGAGATCAGCCTGTCGGTCGCCCTCAAGGTTCATACGTTGCACCGTCACTCGATGGGGGACCGGCGTCTTAAAAATGCCGGTCGTCACCGATCGGCCTCTATATGCGACCGTCGCGAGCTGCGAAACGTTCACGGAAAGAAGCTTCATGGTATGAATCCCTCTGGGTTCTTGGCACGGCTGTTCGGACCGGGTTCGGCTCTCCAACAATTGATGCGCCGAATTGTTCTACCACACCCATCTCAGTTACGCACAGTGTGTACCGGAGCCTTCAGTTTCTCTGCGAGGTGTCATCCACACGGTCTGACCCGTGTCAGTATTGTTGGATCGCCTTGCGCCGATAAGCCGGGCGACGTTAGAGTTAATAATAAGGATAAAGAGTCTGATCGCCATGAGCAATTCCGTTACACACGCGAAGTGGTTGCGATGTGTCGCCTTGATGCTGGCGGGGTTCACCGTTGCCTGTGCGAAGGCGCCTCACGAAGGGCAGCAAGCCGCAGAGAGGACCGTGCAACAGGCCCGAAATGCCGGGGCGCCAACTTACTTGCTGGACGACTTTAGAGCCCTGGAGGCCAAACTGGAATCCGCGAAGGAAGAAATTTCGGCGCAATACAAGGTCTCCGAATTTCGGCGTGACTACAGTCGAGCCAATAGTCTCCTGGCAGAGACGCAGGCAGAAGGAAACCGGATCATTGCGGAGGCTCAGAAGCGGAAGGAGGATGCTAAGGCGGCCGCGTTGCAAGAGAGGGAACAGGCGGAAGAGGCGGTACACGAGGTGCGCGAACTCGTCGAGCGGACTGAGAAGGCAACCGAGAGTCCCCTGGGAAAAGTTCCAGATGAACTGAAGGCAGAAGCCGGCGAGCTGAACCGTACGTTGGCCGAAGTCGAGACAGCCATTGAGGCCGATAATCACGTCGTGGCCAAAAACAAGGCAAAGGCGGTGCAAGAGAAAAGTCACAAGCTTCAGAGTGAAGTGCAGGATCTCGCCCAAAGGGGCGGTCCCTGACCCGCGTCATGGGATGCTTCCTCCGGGCTGAATGGAGAAGCTTAGCCGCGTATGCTGGACAAAAGGGCTGCTATGCCGCAATTAGTCGAACCTGCTTCGACAGGGCCGAGTCGGTCTTCCGATCACCATGCCGGGATTGTCATGGGTGCGATATGGATGGTGGTTCTCTCTCTTGCACTCTTTTTTATTCCGGGTGTCAATGGATTGATCGCCGGACTTATCGGTGGCTATCTAGTCGGCTCTTTCGGGCGCGCGATGGTTGCCGCGGTCCTTCCGGCGCTGATCGTCGCCGTCGGACTCTGGGTACTTCTGGCTGCCGTTGGGATGCCTATCCTCGGGTTGTTTGCCGGCGTGGCCATTACAGTACTGATCGTCCTTGCTGAACTGGGCCTTTTCCTGGGGGCGGCTTTGGGGGTCCTGGTCCATCATGTCATGCATCATGCCTAGCCCGTATTTGGATAAGTCCTCCTCGAAATATCCTCAACACTTCTGGTATGTCCGCTCTCTGGCTCTACCATAACGGTTCACTGCAGAACTGATCCGCGCGCTTGTTTATTGAAGGCACATAAAGAAGATGTGGGGCTCGTCTCGCTGGGGGGAGCCGACGCGCGGGATCGGCATGAGGCCGATTCCCTCCATTGGCCATCGTGGCACGGGCATCCTACTTGCCTTTCTCTCTCTTTGCCGCCTTTTTTTCTGCCATTGTTTTAGCCGGCTTCTTCTTGGTTTCTTTCCGCTTGTTTTCGCCTTTGCTCATGAGGGTTCTCCTTTATGGTGCCGCTGCCGCCTCTCGATCTGAATGCCCGGAGCATGGTAGCCGAACCTGCATGAGATAGAAAGAGGCCACGGTTCTTCGGCGGAATCTGAAACCAGAAGTCCGCGGCTCGTGTGAGCCGCGGACCGTGCACCATTGCTCAGTAGAAGTGCCATACCTTCCCGGCAACATTCGGCCCAAAACCGCCACGATGGTTAGGCGAACTTGCCTGGAAATTGCTTCGCCAACGCCGTCGTCAAGGCATCGGCAATCAGGTAGACGTGTTGCCGCATGGCCTGCCACGTTTCGGCTTCATGTGCATAATCCTGCTGCTGGAACTGGGTGATTTGCGCGACATGGTGCGCACCATGCGCCGCGATCAGCCCACGCACCGTGTCTTTCGGCAGGTTGGGATTAGCTCCGCTCAGGAAGACGGCGATCTCGTCGGCATTTGAAGCCAAGTGCGCAAGAGCCATCTCTTGTTGTCGCTTGCTGCCGGCGACGGTGGCCTCAGAATATTCTTTGACGGCGCCATAATGGCTGGCCAGTAAGGTAAAGAGCTTTTGCGATGCCGCTTCGCCATAAAAGGGCGTGATTGCACCGGCAATTTGTTTTGCATTGGCCACCACTTCCTTCTCGGCGGCATCTCGTGCGGCGGGATTGTTCGTCGCGTTATCCAAGACGACGTTTCGAATCCAGAAGATGTGCCCGGCCCACAGGTCACGCAAGGCGGCCTTTGTATCCGCCACACGGACCGGGTTGGCATTAACCTCCGTGGGCGATTGGTGTGCGCAGCCTCCCAAGGTGGCGACGGCGAATAATAGAACGGCCACAGATTGACGGATGAGCTGACTCATAAAACCTCCATTGATAAAAGGTGAACGGGTGACGGCCTCCTGCAACGGGCGAAGGATACGATGGCAATGCCACTTTGTCAATATATATATGTCTAAAGTAGACATAGTGAGGTTCCCGTGGTAGCCTGCAGATGGCTGACCGCATTTCCTAAGGGCCCCCATGATTTCAGCATACGGCGATCGCCAGCAACATTTACTCAAGCTCCTTCTTGCAACCAAAGCCGGACTGACGGTGGAGGCACTGTCTCAACAGCTCGATATTTCGCGCAATGCCGTGCGGCAGCATCTGGCGTCCCTCGAGCTTGAAGGCTTGGTGGCCAAAGGGGTCACGAATCCGACGGGAGGCAGGCCGGAGCAGTTGTATGTGCTCACACCGAAAGGCCACGAACTGTTTCCTCGCAAGTACTCATGGTTTTCGGAACTTCTGATCGAATCTCTTCGCGATGAGACGAGCCCAGAGCAATTACGGCAAAGGTTTATCGAAATGGGGAAACGGGTCGGCGCACAGCTTCCCGGTATCGCAGGCGGAACGGCGGAGCGAATCAAGCAGATGACGAGCGTGATGCGCGATCTCGGCTATGAATCGACGATGCGGGAAGATTCAAGGCAAGCATGGCCCTCCATCGAGGCTACGAATTGCGTCTTTCATCACCTTGCCAGCCGATTTCCAGACGTGTGCCAGTTCGATCTCGCCTTGTTGGAGCAGGTCGTGCAACGTCCTGTTTTCCACGAGGATTGTATGGTGAAGGGAGGCACGGCCTGCCGGTTCAAATTTCAACCAGGATCGCAGGAATCGCTCATTGAAGTCCGCCGCACTCATGAAGACATGAGGCCATCCAAAAAACAGGCTGCCCGAAAACAGGCTGCCCGCAAACGCTCCTGACCGATTCGTCTTCCATGCACTTGTCCGACTTTTTAAAGGCGAGAGGAACCTGCCTCGAATCACCAGCATCACCGCATCGGGAAAACATTCACCATCGCTCTCTCTAAAAATAGCTGGCAGAACCAGATGTGTTGAAATAGACTGATCGTCTTAAGCCGGCCTTTCCCTCACCGACAGGAGGTCCCCATGGAGTATACGATTCGTTCGTTCACAATAGCGCTCGTAGCAGGCGTTACAGGTGCGCTTGTCCCTCTGTCAGCCTTGGCCAATCCTGAAGCTGCGGAGACGGGACGGCTATTGGCCATTCTCCTTGACTCCGGCAGAGTGGTCGTGGGAGCGAATCAAGCGCTCATTAACGACAAGGATAAAGGTGATAAGGGATTTACGCCAGAGGTGTTTGAGAAGCAGTTGCACGCAAAATTCAAAGAGCGATCCGGCGTCGATCTTGCGAATCTCGCCGGAGCCAACATCCCTCAGCAAGCCAAAACGCTGCTGCCCGCGCTCGTCGGATCATCGAAGACAGCTGTGGCCAACAATCAAGAGACGATCAATAAGAAGGGGACGGCGTTTAAAGGATTTACACCGGCCCACTATGGTACCCAGGCCGCTGCGCAATTCACGGAGAACAGCGGCGTGTATCTCAAGCAGACGACCACGGACGCCCTGCTGCGGAATCCCAAAAATAAAGCAGACGACTATGAAGCCACGGTATTGAAAAAGTTTGCCGATGCCGCCTATCCGCGCCAAGGTGAGAAAACGATCAGTGAGACCACGCCAGACGGAAAATCCCTCCGGCTGTTATTGCCGTTATTTTATGGGAAGGCCTGTTTGAGTTGCCACGGAGAGCCGAAGGGTCAGCCCGACATTTCTGGTTATAAGAAGGAGGGCGCCAAAGAAGGCGATCTGGGCGGCGCCATTAGCGTCAAAGTCCCGATGAAATAAACTCTTTCATCACGGGATTCCTCAAGGAAGAAAGGGGGTATATCGGCCGGGCTTGAAAATTGGAACTATTGTACGCATCCAACTCGATCAGCGGTACCAACTTGTGGACTATGCGGGGCGAGGTCCGAAACGCTCGCCCGCTGGGCTGAAGTCTCTGCCCGTCACGTGCAGTCACGGCTTGAACCGCCGATCGACACCAAATTGAGAAATCAATCGTCCTTCCCAAGTGTTTTCATTTCAAAATCAATGGGGATCAGCGATCCCTTGAGTGTTTCCACTCCATTTAATACGAAACGTGATCATGGACGGTTGCGCTCTAAAAGAAGCCAGCTATACTCGTGTAACAATTAAGCCGCGAGGAAGTATGAGTAATTGGCTTGCCTATACTGGCGCTGTTCTAACCGGTCTGGTCCCTCCGTTGGTCATGTATTTAATCGGCTCCCAAAAAAAAGTCATGGGATACGCCATCGTGCGGAATGAGACCGTCATTAATTTTCGCCATCCCGACATCGAAAAGCGGTTGTCCGTCACGTTGGATGGCAAACCGTTGAATGGATGTCGGAAGTTAGAAGTCGCCCTGCAAAATTTGGGAATGAAAGACATTGAATCGCAAACCGTACATCTCACCTTTCCTGCCGGAGCCAATGTGCTCCATGCGCATTGTGCATCATCCACTCTTGCCGTCGGCCCGAAAATAGAAGCCGTCGAGCAGGATTCCTATAGCGTCAATATCCCGCTGATGAATCCCGGCGATAACGTCATGGTTCATCTTCTGATGACCAATCATGACAATGGGAGAGTGCTGATCACCGCCAAAGGCCCTGGTTTAAAATTCAGACCATTCGATCCGGCGACGTTTATCTCGCCGGTGGCGAACCGAAGTCTGCTGGTTCTCAGTGCTGGCGTGTTCGCCTGGATTTGTTGGGCCTGTACGGCGACAGACCGTTTCATGGGGAAGCCATTCTGGGAGAAGACGATTACTTTTGTGTTGGTCGTGCTGCTCCTCGCGCTGCCCGCTGCCGTGCTGGCGTATCAAGGCCTCGTCCCGCTGATCAAGCGCACCATGAAGTGGAAGGGAAGCGCGCCATCCAATCCTCACTCGTCTTCCGAACCCTCATTCTGAGCTCAACCCTCCGGCCTTCACGTACGACGTTGAGTGTGATGGGTAGATGCCCAAAGACGCGGCTTGACAAGCGCGGGTTGAGGAAGATTCAGTGAGAGATGTTTGACGATGCCAGTTCCTGTGACTCGGTGACACAGTGAATCGTTTTCAATAAATCGTTCACCGCCTGTTCTTTGGAGAGATAGGCGGAGGCGCCACACGCGCGCATTGCCGCTGCCGTGCCCGGATCATTGCGGAACGAGAGGCCGATGTTCGCCGTGTTCGGAAAATCGCGTT
>JAICXS010000112.1 GCA_025934615.1 Nitrospiraceae bacterium | reverse complement strand
GGCTTTCTCGCGAGCCCAACGATCGGTTTCCAAGGCATCGTCGATGCTCTCGACCTCTCGCGGAGTATGCGCATCCATCGTGCTTCGGATGACTTCGGCAATATCATGGAATGCGATCTGTTCCTGCAAATAGGCCGCTACGGCAATTTCATTGGCGGCATTCAAGGTGGCCGGCATGGTCCCACCTACACGCAAGGCTTCATATCCTAATCCCAAACACGGAAATCGATCGTGGTCGGGGGACTGAAACGTTAATTTGCCGATTGCAGCTAAATCCAACGACGGTAAATCGAGGGCCATACGAGCCGGGTACTTCATCGCATACGAAATGGGGGTCCGCATGTCGGGCAGGCCGAGCTGTGCGATCACCGATCCATCGATATATTCTACCAGAGAATGAATGATGCTTTCGCGATGAACTAAGACATCGATCTGCGAGGCGGGCAGATCGAAGAGCCATCGCGCTTCTACGACTTCGAGTCCCTTGTTCATGAGGGTGGCAGAATCGATGGTAATCTTTGCGCCCATCTTCCAGTTGGGATGCTGTAAGGCTCGCTCCGGTTTCACCTCGCGGATCTCTTCGGGCGCCATCTCCCAGAGCGGTCCCCCGGACGCCGTCAAAATCAGTCGGCGGACATCCTCCTTGCGGTGCCCCTGCAGCGATTGAAAAATGGCGCTGTGCTCGCTATCCACCGGCAAAATGCGGACACCATGTTTGCGGGCTTCCTCCTGCATCAATCGACCGGCCATGACCATGGGTTCTTTATTCGCCAAGGCCACACACTTTCCGGCTCGTATCGCGGCGAGCGTCGGCATGAGCCCGGCCCCTCCCACGATGGCGGATACGACAAGTTCGCCATTGGATAAGCCGGCGACTTGAGCGACACCTCCTTGTCCGCCGAACACATCTATCCGAATGTCTTGGCATCGGGCTCGAAGACGATCGGCGGCGGCCTCGTCGGAGAGTGCAACGGCTTGCGGCTTGAACGTGCGAACTTGTTCTTCGAGTTTCACGTCATTCGTGCCGGCGGTCAGGCCGATGACCTGAAACTCGTCGGGGAATTTCGAGACGATATCTAATGTGCTCGTCCCGATAGAGCCGGTCGATCCGAGAATGACGATCCGTTTCATACGAGTCCTTTCAAGGAGCTATCAGCCTTCAGCAATTCGAATGTACCGATTCTCTGCTCCGAGCTGACCGCTGTTGGCTGAGGGGCTGATGGCTGCTTCTACGCTAGCCCTTCACCAACGTCACATAATAATAATAGGTCGGCGCGGTCAGCAGTAAGCTATCCAATCGATCGAGCATACCGCCATGTCCCGGAATAAGTCCGCCGGAATCTTTTACCCCTGCACCGCGCTTGAACATGGATTCGGACAAATCGCCTATGAGCCCGGCCAGAGTAAGGACAATGCCCAGCACGACGGCATCGACAATGGTCAACGAAGGAATGAACCAGGCGCGCGCGATGAGTGCAATCATGACCGCCAGCAGACAGCCACCGAGAAGACCTTCGACGGTCTTGTTCGGACTGATCTTTGGCGCCAGGGGAGTCCGTCCTATGCTTACGCCTGTGTAATAAGCCCCGGTATCGCCCGCCCATGTCACCAACACGACGAAAAAAATGAGAAAGATACCATCAGGGAGCGCGCGAGTGAGCAAGAGATGTCCCAATGTGAATCCAATATACAGTGTGCCAAAGATCAGAACGGACACATCGGCCAGGCTTCGACTGAAATCATGCCTGGACACAAGATAGAAGAACAAGATGGCCGCTATGACGAACACGAATAGGGGACGAGAGGGAAGTGCGTCCGGCCACTGCAAGTGGCTCAGCACGATGGTCGTCATGGCCACTCCGATCACGATTTCCAGTGTGGCCTGTTTGGGAAAGTGCAAACGGTACAGTTCAATCAGCGCAAGCCATGCCGCGCCGACGACGAGGCCAAAAAACGCGATAGGGGGGAGGTACCGCACCAGCACATAAAACAAGGGGATGAACACCAGGGCGGCATAGAGGCGACGACGATCCCATCGACTGGATGCCCGAGGAGCGCCAGCCGCCACGGCGCCTCTGATCACAACCCGCCTGACGGAAAGGGAGTGGGGGGCGTGACTCGGCCGAACCGACGCTCACGTCGTTGAAAATCCAGTAGCGCCAGGAGGGCATCGCGGCGTCGAAAGTCGGGCCAGAGAGTCGGCGTAAAATACATTTCCGTGTACGCGAGTTGCCAGAGGAGAAAGTTACTGATGCGTGCTTCCCCACTGGTGCGGATCAGCAGGTCGGGGTCCGGAAGTCCTTGCGTCGAGAGATAGCCTTCCAACAGCGTTTCATCGATGGCCTCCGTCTGCACCAAGCCCTTCGTGCAATCTTCGGCCAGGCGCCGGACCGCATCGACGATTTCAGAGCGTCCGCCATAACTCAGGGCCACCGTCAGAGTCAACTTATCCAAGTGTAGCGTTTCACGTTCCGCTCTCCGCACCCACTGGAGTGCCGAAGGGGGAAGCGTATTGACGCGCCCAATGGCCCGGAACCGCACGCCTTTCTCAATGAGGGCGTCCATCTCGCTTTGGAGATAATGCTCCAGCAGCATCATGAGCGCGTTGATTTCAGGGACCGGGCGCTTCCAATTTTCTTGAGAAAAGGCATAGATCGTCAGCGCCCCGATGCCGAGCTCCCCGCACAGCGTCATGATCTCACGGACGGACTTAATGCCTTCTTGATGCCCGGCAATTCGAGGAAACCCCCGAATCTCGGCCCATCGGCCATTGCCATCCATAATAATGGCAATATGCTTAGGAAGTTGCTCGAGGTCCAGCAGCGAAAGCAATTCTGCTTCGGTGAGGTGTTCGATACCGGTTGCTGTTCCCTTGGTCATTGGCGAGAGGTAAACCTTACACGTTTCGTTTTATGGTTGAAGAAGGCATACCGGCAGGTGAGCCTAGTCTAATCAGCGAGTTGCTAAAAGTCAAACGGTCTCTCATCCGGGAAGAGAAAAATCCATGAGCGGTCTTCCCGTTTGCGCCTGTGAAAATGGATGGGCTATACTCAACGCTTCATTGAGGAGGACGAGGCGGTATGGCCACACATGAATCCGTTGAACTCGCGCAATTCGGCCTCACGGACCGAGAAATTCAGCACGCGCTCGGCAAGGTCAAGGTCCGGGATGTCGATTATGCCGACCTCTATTTCGAGTCCGATGTGTCGGAATCCGTCTCGATGGAGGAAGGCATTGTCAAACGAGCGGTTAAAAGTGTTTCGCAAGGGGTCGGTGTTCGTGCGACATCGGGAGAGAAGACCGGCTTTGCCTATTCCGACGAACTGACCAGCCGAGATCTCGAGATCGCGGCCGATACCGCCCGCTATATCGCCAATTCTCCACAGGGGAACCACCCCGTACCGGTCACACACCGACCGACGCTCACTCACGATCTCTACCCTATCAAAACGACCGAACTTAACGTGGCGACGTCCGAGCGGGTGGACCTGCTGAACCTCATCGATGCCGAGGCACGCCGGTACGACCCGCGCATTAAGAATGTAATGGCGTCTTTTAACGTGGAATACAAGCGAATTATCGTCGCGACGACGGACGGTTTGATGGTGAGCGACGTCCAGCCGCTCTCACGCTTGAACGTCACGTGCATCGCCGAAGAGAACGGCAATCGACAGGTCGGGACGTTTGGCGGCGGCGGCCGAATTGGATTTTCCTATTATCGCGAGCAAGACCGGTACCGGCAGTACGCCCGGGAAGCTGCACGGCAGGCAATTCTCAATCTGAGTGCGACCGATGCGCCGGCCGGCGTGATGCCGGTTGTGCTGGCAGGCGGATGGCCGGGCATTTTGTTGCATGAAGCGATCGGGCATGGATTGGAAGCAGATTTTAATCGCAAGAAGACATCGGCGTTCTCAAGTTTGATCGGGAAACGGGTGGCGTCGGATGTTTGCACGATCGTGGATGACGGCACCCTGCCGTTTCGCCGGGGCTCGCTTAATATGGACGATGAGGGCACACCTACGAAGCGGACGGTGCTGATCGAGAACGGGATCTTGCGCGGCTATATCACGGACCGGCTAAATGCCAAGTTGATGGGTATTCCGTTGACGGGGAACGGTCGGCGAGAAAGTTTTCAATCGATTCCGCTGCCGCGCATGACGAACACATTCATGCTGGCCGGGCAATCGGCCCCCGATGATATTGTGAAGTCGGTCAAGAAGGGACTGTATGCCGTGTCGTTTGGCGGGGGGCAGGTAGATATTACGAACGGGAAATTCGTGTTCTCGACGAGCGAGGCGTACTTGATCGAGGACGGGGAGATTACGCGGCCGGTAAAAGGGGCGACGCTCATCGGCAACGGTCCCGAAATTTTGACGCGTGTTTCGATGGTCGGTCATGATTTGAAGCTGGATGAAGGAATTGGGACGTGTGGCAAGGATGGCCAATCCGTTCCGGTCGGTGTCGGGTTGCCGACCATTAAGGTTGATGAGATTACGGTCGGCGGAACACAGGGATAGATATGGCATCAGAAGCAAATTTAGTTGAACTGGCGATCGATTTACTGGCCCGTGCGAAGAAACGCGGGGCGACGGAAGCGGATGTAGTCGTGGCTGATGGGGATACCTTCGACGTGCAAGTGCGATTGTCGGCGGTCGATCGCCTGACCAAAGCGCGTGAAAAGAGACTTGGGCTGCGTGTTTTTATCGGTAAGCGGTCGGCGAGTGCGTCTACGTCGGATTTTTCCCATGAATCCTTGGACCGGGTTGTTTCCGACACGTGTTCATTGGCTAGTGCGGTCGCAGAGGATACCATGTCGGGTCTTCCGTCCGCCGACCTCATGGCGCACACAGTACCGGACCTCGATCTCTACGATCCGACGAAATTGGACACAGACAGTCAAATTGCCTTGGCCCGCCGTGCGGAGGAAGCGGCCCTCGCCGCCGATCCGCGCATCACCAATTCCGAAGGCGCCGATTTCAGCTCGTATGCCGGCCGCGTCGTGCTCGCGAATAGCCATGGTTTTGTCGGAGATTACCGGAGTTCAAGCTTTTCCGTGTCGGTGTCGCCGATTGCGACTGGAACCGAAGCCGAGGGCATGCAGCGGGATTATTGGTATGCGGCTCAACGGAAGTTTGCGCGGTTAGACAGTCCCGAATCGGTCGGCAAAGAAGCCACCCGTCGGACCGTGCGGAGATTAGGTGCGCGTAAGGTCCCGACTCAGCGAGCGCCGGTGATTTTCGATCAGGAAATGGCCGGTAGCCTCTTGGGGAATTTGTGCAGCGCCATCTCAGGCTACTCGCTTTATAAGGGTGCGTCGTTTCTCGTCGGTCAGCTCGGGAAGCCCTTGTTTCCCGACTTTGTGACGATTTACGATGACGGACTCATGCCGGGAGGATTTGGATCCAGACCGTTCGATGGAGAAGGTCTGCCCAGCCGTAGGCAAACCGTGGTCGATCGCGGCGTGTTGAGCACCTATTTATTGGACAGCTATTCGGGGCGTAAGTTGGGCATGCCGTCAACCGGCAATGCCTCGCGCGGGGTCGGCGACAATCCATCGGTCGGCCCGACAAATTTTTATCTCGCTCCGGGTTCGGCGGCGCCGGACGACATCATTCGATCCGTAAAGCAAGGTCTCTATATTACGGAACTCATCGGGTTCGGAATCAATATGGTGACCGGCGATTATTCTCGCGGCGCGGCCGGTTACTGGATTGAAAACGGCGAACTGGCATACCCGGTGGAAGAGATTACGATCGCGGGCGATTTAAAAGAGATGTTTGCGCACATCGAAATGGTCGGCAGCGATCTTGAATTTCGCGGACGCATCGCGAGTCCAACGATCAAAATCAGCGACATGATGATCGCAGGGAATTAAGTAACGGCGTTCGAAGTTCAATCCTAAACCTCGTATCCAGGACCTCGGAGCCACTATGCCGGAAGCGGACCTCAAAGAAAAAATGGTGCAGTACCCGAGTGAGGGTGTCACGGTGCGCGCTTTTGCAGTCGCTCCGGCTGTCAAGGAACGGCGTCCGGCCATCATCCTCGTGCAAGAGTGGTGGGGACTGAATGAGCATATGAAAGATGTGGCACGGCGATATGCCAAAGAAGGCTATGTCGCCTTAGTCCCCGACTTATTTTCTCGTCTCGGGAACCGCGTCACGACAGATGCGACCGAGGCCGGCAAACTCATGAACGCCTTGCCGCAGGCGGATGGCTTACAAGACCTACAGGCGTCCATCGCATTTTTGAAAACGGCTCCCGAGGTCGAGCGCAGCAAGATCGGTGTGACCGGGTTTTGCATGGGAGGCTCCTACGCCTTGATGCTGCCTTGTGTCAGCCGAGACGTCAAAGCGACGGTGGCATTTTACGGTCAGGTGCCGAATCCCGATACGCCTCTCCAAGAGCTGGCCTGCCCAATCCTCTATATATATGGTGAGGAAGACGGCTGGATTACGAAGACAGACGTGCAGCGACTCGCCACTGCTCTCAAGAAATATAATAAAGAGGGCGAAATCAAAACCTACCCGGGGGCTTCCCACGCGTTTTTTAATGATACGCGTCCGGAGGT
>JAICXS010000373.1 GCA_025934615.1 Nitrospiraceae bacterium | reverse complement strand
TGATGGTATCCAGTTCATTCATCAGCTTGCCGGCTGACTGTATTCGCGCCTTGGCCTTGGTCGTGCGGGCTTTCGGTCCTCGCCGCAGCCACTCCACTTCTCGACGGACTCGATTCGTCAGTGAGGCTTCATAGTCCGCCTGCGCGTGGAGCAGCGCGTCGCGTTGCTCCAAAAAGTCGCTGTATCGGCCCTTGGCTTCAAACACGCCATTCGCATAACCACGGTTCAGCTCCAGCATACGCGACGCGATGGATTCCAGAAATCGCCGGTCGTGACTCACGACAAGAAAGGCGCGTGTTTCGACTTTCAGCAAGCCTTCGAGCCAGAGGATGCCTTCCACATCCAAATGGTTGGTCGGTTCATCCAAGAGAAGGACGTCCGGCTGCAAGAGAAGCGCGCGGACGATCGCAAGCCGCTTCCGCCATCCTCCAGAGAGAGTCGCGACTATCTGCGTCGGATCTGAAAATGCGCCGAGGCCTAAGGCCTTTGCAATGCGGCCCGTGTACTCGTGGGGAGCGTAGCCTTCATGAATTAACACCTGGTTGAGAGCGTCTTCAACCGTGTGTGTCTCTGTGAAGACAGGGTCCTGCGGGACATACGCGATTTTGAGCTGGCGCCGAAGCGTCCGCGTGCCGCGATCCGGCGGTTCGATGCCCGCGAGAATCTTGAGCAGGGTGGATTTACCGGAGCCGTTAGGACCGACCAGGCCCACATGATCACCATCGAATAACGTAAACGAGAGATCGGCGAACAGCGGTTTCATTCCATAGGTCTTACTGATGGATTCACAACTTAAAAGAATACTCTGTGCCATGGTTCTATATATCGAGACAGTGATGCCTCTGATCCTTTCGGGGTGGTTGTGCCGGGGTAGCATGCAGGATGCGCGCGTAAAAAGGCAAGACGCGCGGTTCACTAGGGAGGCGTGGTTATGGTCGATCAGTTTCTATAGTCAGGCCATAAGACGGACATGCAGGTTGATGAAGTAGGTTTTCTCTGGTCCAGCGGCTGGCCGGTACGGTGTTACATATGACAAGCACACTGATGAAATAAGGTGAATTGAGCGCTCGCCAAAAACTGGAACGCTACGTTCCGACACCGAGATGGTCCTACTGTAAAGACGGTTCGGCGATAAATGCTGGGACAACTGCGTCGAAACAGGCTTCGTTTCGGCGAACTGTCAAGCGCTAATGAGCCCGGTTCAGTTCAAGCGCCTTGTTGATTGTCATCAAGAGGGCGGTCGGCTGAATGGGCTTCTTCAGAAGCGCAAAGGCCCCGTAGTGGAATGCCAAGTATTCCAAATCCCAGTTGTCGTCTCCGGTGACAAGGATGACCGGTATGTTTTGGTGGATCGATTTGATTTCCCGCAAGAAATCGATGCCGTCATAATCCGGCATTCGAATATCGCTGAGAATGGCATCAAATGTCATTCCCGCGGTAAAGAGAAGCGCGGCTTCTGCGGTTCTCGCTGTTTCGACCACTCCGGGTCCCTTCTCCATTCTCAGAATCAACTCAAAAGTGGCCAACGCCATTGGATCATCATCAATGACAAGGATTCTTTCCATCATTTCTCCGCTAACAATTTATGATAGCGAGGGTAACGCGAAAGGATGCCCAGAGCTATCGGAGCTAATGGAATCTGCTGTCATGATCGCACTAGACGGTATGTGCAGGTTAGGATTACGTATCGTGAAAAGAGCGGAAGTGAACCCGGGTGTCAAGGCGATACGTCGACCGGCTATTGGGCGGTACGCAAGGATGTCGCTAATCCGATACGGGAGAGCGCGAAGATGAGCCATTTTGATGGATCGAAATTGTACCAATACGGCCCATTTCGGTAATCGCTTTGATAAGTGTGATGATAGTTGTGATATCCCTCGCCAAAGGTGATGAGCGAAACCCACCAACTGTCTCGACTGGAATCCAATTGCCCGTGCGGCTGTTCTCCCCACAGGTGGCAAATAGAATTAATGCAAAACGTCGAGTTGAGGACGGCAAAGGTTCGCCCCACACCAGCGAGAAGGAAACATCCGATCCCGCCGATCCAATCGCTGGTGAACAAGCCGATGAAAAACGGCAAGGCTAAGCCGGAGGCCACGATGGGAATATAGTACCGGTGTTGCCACATTACAACGCGGTCTTGTCTCAACCGAGAAGTGTACTTCTCATTGGTCCGAGGATCGTTGTAAAACAGCCACCCGCAGTGGCTATACCAAAATCCCCGTTGCGCATTGTAAGGGTCCATATCTTGGTCGCAGTTTGCGTGATGGCGGATGTGGTCGGACGCCCATTTGAGCGCTGAATTTTGCAAGGCCCATCCGCCGGCAATCATGAGAGTGCCTTTGACCCAATCGGGGCAATCAAAGCTTCGGTGCGATATCAGCCGATGGTAGCCGACCGTAATGCCCAAGCCTGTCACGATGTAGAGAACCGCAAATATCATCCAATCCAACCACGTATATCCGTAGAGATATCCGAAGGCAGGCACGGCGAGCATTGCGCCGAGAAACATGAGCGGAAAGACAATAACGGTGGCGTAACTACAGGATGGAGCCGCGGGCAGAACCGAAAGCGCCGATGTTTTCATTCGTATGTTCCAGGTGAATATCACAGGGACGCCTCTGGCGAGAGGCGTCCCCGAATCGATATCAAGAAAGGTGAGACTAAAAGCGACTGCGGCGGCCACTGTCGCGGCCTGCGCCGCCTCCACCACCGCCGAAACGGCCCCCTCCGCCCCCACCACCGGAACGTGGTTCTTGAGGTTTCGCTTCATTAACGGTGAGTGTTCGGCCGTCCATCTGAGTGCCGTTCAATGCGGCAATCGCCGCGTTGGCTTCTTCTGCCGTAGCCATTTCGACGAAGCCGAAGCCTCGTGACTGTCCCGTGAACTTATCCGTGATGACGCGCGCGGACTCAACTGTGCCGTGCGCGGCAAAGACATCATTCAATTGCGCTTCAGTTGCCGAATACGGCAACCCACCGACGTAGAGCTTCGAACCCATGGGGGTCCTCCTTATGATGAGAAATTGATATTGTCTTAGACGCGAGAACGAAGTAACGATAGGAAGGAACGGGCCGAAGACGCGAATCCATGAGGGCGACTTTGGTGTGGCTTCCGATCAGATTCCCGGACAAAACAACATCGGTGACGGGTCTTACGATCTGATGCTTCCCCACGAGACCCAGCATGTTGAAGCTCGTTCAGCCTATCAGACATGGAACTGAAATGCAATCATTTGCTTAGGCACGAGTATTCTTGAACACGCCTGTGCCATCCTCTCGGCCCCGGCCGACTTTTGTTTCCCGAC
>JAICXS010000211.1 GCA_025934615.1 Nitrospiraceae bacterium | reverse complement strand
CGCACTTGTTGGAATGACGCTTCCAATCGTCCGATCATCGCGTTGAAGGTGCCGGCCAATCGTCCAATTTCATCCTGCGCCGTGGAGACACTGAGCCGCTGAGTGAGATCGCCTCCGGCGATCCGTTCGGCCGCCTGCGTGATGGCTTCTACCGGCCGAAGCGCGCGTCCCGCCAAAAACCACCCGCCCCCTAAAGAAGCCAGTAGCGCAAGCGGCATGGTAATCAAGAGAATGATCAAGAGACGATGGAGCGTTTCCTCCAAGGGCTGGAGGGATGTGCCGACACGCACGATATTGACCAGCGAGCCACCGTGTCTGACGGGCACTGAAATCAGTCGAATCGGAGGCTCCCCGCTGAACCGAGTGGACTCGAAGGTCGTCTGGCCCGCTAACGCAGCCTCGAACGCCGTTCGGCTCAAGGGAATCTCGCGGCTCTTGATGTTTGGCGATTGAATCGTGATCTGCCCGGTCGGTCCAAAAATCTGAAAAAACTTATCCAGAGTCGCGAGCTCGGGGAAATCTTGAGAAAGATCCTCATACAACAAAAATGGGCCGAAACGATGCTCTTCCAACGAACGCTCGGCAACAGCCGCCGTCTCTTCCAGGGAACGATCCGCCTGCTCCTTCAAGGCCTTCGCCAAGGCGCCATAGAGAATCACCCCGAACACGACCAGCACGCTGGCCAGCGCGGTCCCGTACCATAATGTGAGACGAACGCGAAGAGACATATCAAGATAGGTTGAGGTTAAAGGCTGAGGTTGAGCCTCAACCTTGACTGTCCCCCTTCAAGACGTACCCGCTGCCTCTAATCGTATGGATGAGCTTGCGCTCGCGACCACGATCGATCTTGTTCCGAAGGTAATTCACATAGACATCGATCACATTCGTAAAGGTATCGAAATCCAAATTCCACACATGTTCCGCGATCACTGGGCGGGTCAACACCCGGCCCGCATTCCGCATAAAATATTCCAGCAACGCATACTCCTTGCTGGTGAGCTCAATACGCTGCCCGCCGCGCGTGACCTCTCGGGTGGCCGGGTTCAGGATAAGGTCCTCAATTTGAAGCAATCCCATTCCTTCGCCGGTTCCGCGGCGCAGGAGGGCCCGCACACGGGCCAACAGTTCTTCGATCGCAAAGGGCTTGGTCAGGTAATCATCGGCGCCGGCGTCGAGGCCCTTGACCCGTTGATCGAGCTGCGCTCTCGCCGTCACGATGAGCACGGGTGTGTTAAGTTTCTCTTTTCGGAGCGTCTCCAAGATCTGTAATCCGGACATGCCGGGCAACATGACATCGAGGATAATAAGGTCGTAACTGCTGCCGCGGGCGAGTTCAAGACCACCCGGACCGTCTGCACACAAATCCACAGCGTAGCTTTCCTCCTCCAGCGCCCGCCGGATGAAGGAGCCGACCTTCGCTTCATCTTCAACGACCAGAATGCGCATCAACCTTCACAACTGAACCAATGGATGAGTTGCCATTTTTTGCTATATCTTCTGTTAGACCCACGGTTCATTCTGCAGATTTTTTAGGTCGGTTTATAACTTCAGTGTTTCACCAACGAGTCGCTATTGTCCCAACGTGATTAACCTATTCCTGGCATCTCGCAGTTGACGCCACAATGCCTTGCGCTAATGACTCACTCCGCGACAGTTAGGGATATCTTCAATAACTTCATGCAATTTACGGTCATACGTCTCTACGCCATGAAGTTTTGACAAGTCCTTTAGTAGTCTTTCGAAAGCATGGAATGCAATGAAAGCGGCCACGCTTGGCCTAATACCGAACAAAGCTTGCGTAAGCGTTGTATCTGATAATCCTACGATTGGCCCGACGAGATTTTTGCCTGTGAGTCTTAATAGAAATGCATCGGTTTCGTACCATGTTACAGCCTAAGCATTGAGAGCTGTCCCAAAGCATTTCTCATGGAGCACCCACAACGCCATATCTGCATGAGCTACCTTTTGAAAGCCGCTCTCTTTCTGAACCGCTCGAAAATTGGTTAAGTAATGTGTGTATTTCTCGATAGCGTCCGACCCTCAACGAACCTCCAGAATCCGCTCAACCGGCGGCTTAATATTCCATAATGGTCTGGAAAGACAAAGCGGAAGATAATGGATATCAGTTCAATAGATTTAAAAATGGAAAGCCATTTCCGAAGGATTGAATCCGCATCAGCGATCGTTGAGGGAAATTCGAGCCGTTTTCCGCTGAGTTGTTTTTCCATATATTCTTTGGGCGGCCAAATCCAAAACCCTTCGAACCACCAATGATCAGGATTGGTCACTGGAAGGAGATTGTTATAGCTGCACAGACCTCGGCCTCTTAGATGCGCAAGTGATTCTTCAATCTGAGGGAAATTGAACGGCCGACCCGATCTCTTTTTGCACTGACATCCTGAAAACATTTGTAGCACTCTATTAAATATTTCATGGCCCGATAATTGGGGACTTCTATAGCACCCTGCCTAACTCAATGAGTTTTCCAACAATAGCCATGGATCGACTTGTACAAAGCACAGGCCGACCCAAGGCTCTCTCCCAGGCTTTCTTTACAGGTGCATTCGTCAGGTTCCCCCACATGATTCTAGCCCCTGATAACGTTTTCGGCCGTTTCAGCACAATCGCTGTATCGTTTCCCAATATCCCAACGACAATCACATTCGTACTACTTGACACTTCAGTAGGTTGGTCTATTTTCGATCCGACAAAGACGGCTCCCAATTCCCACACCACTCCGTCCAGAGAAACTCTTGCTGAGAGCCGATCGAAATCATGAGCATAGCGTCTCTCCGCCATAAAGCATGCCTCTAAGTATGCTTGTCTAGCTTCCTCAAACGTTCGCACAACCACCGGATGGGGCAAATGCCTTTCAACCCATTGACGGACAACTTCTGAAACGCTTGGGGGGGCGCGCTTCAATAATAATGCTATCCGGCCGAGGACCGATGGCAAGAACCTTAAAGGATGAGTAGATATCGCTTAATTTAGAAACTATAGTTGCTTTTGAGTAGAATGGAGCGCCTGGAATATTAATGCCATAAATTAAGGCAACGAACCTTTGTGCTTGCATATTATTTGGGTTGGAAGTGCGTAATGGTGACCGGTGCGTAATCCAGCCTCGGGCCTTCAGACGTTTGATACGCGACCGTGTGCTTGAGCCATTTGCCATCATCACGATTCGGAAAATCGGAGCGATAATGCGCGCCACGGCTCTCCTCCCGTGCAATGCCTCCGGCCGCAATGGTCTCGGCGATATCAAGCAGCGAATCCAGTTCGAGCGCATGGATGAGATCCGAGTTGAAGATCTTGCCATGATCTTGCAGCATGACGCGCGCTGCACGTTTCTTTAACGCCTGAACACAATCCAGCGCGTGCGTCATCGATTGTTTCGTTCTGAAAATGCCGAGATTCTGGCTTAAGGTCTTGCCCAGCTCGTCGCGGATCTGCCAAGCCCGCTCCGGGCCTGGGTTCATTATCAACCGCGCGATCCGCGCCTCCTCCGTTTTAAGCGTTCCATCCGATACGGCACGCGGTGGGACCTGGCGAACATATTCGCTTGCGCGTTGCCCCGCACGCCGGCCAAAGACAATCGTCTCTAACAGCGAATTGCCGCCGAGGCGATTGGCGCCATGTACGCTGACGCAGGCACATTCGCCGGCCGCGTAGAGTCCCGGCACTTCCGTCTCGCCCCACTGGTCGGTCCGGACACCGCCCATTTGATAATGGGCGCCGGGGCGCACAGGAATCGGGCTCTCAATCGGATCGACACCGGCAAATTCGATGGCCAGCTCGCGAATCTGCGGAAGCCGTTCCATGATTCGCTGACGTCCCAGATGACGAAGATCGAGCAGCACACAACCATCCACCCCGCGCCCTTCGAGAATTTCTTTCCCGATAGCGAGCGAAACCGTCGAGCGAGTAGCCAACTCCATCTGTTCGGGAGCGTAGTCTTTCATGAACCGCTCACCCAATGTGTTCAGAAGGTACCCGCCTTCTCCTCTGGCGCCTTCTGTAATTAAAATGCCGGTGTTCTTGAGCGTCGTGGGATGGAACTGGACGAACTCCATATCTTCCAGCGGTGCCCCAATCCGGTAGGCGAGCGCCATGCCATCTCCGGTATTGATGACGGCATTGGTGCTGGTAAGAAAGACACGGCCGCTTCCGCCGGTGGCGAGAATCACGGCCTTGGCCCCGATCGCATGCAGGCCACCATGCAACACATCCCAGGCAACCACGCCACGGCAAACGCCATCCTCGACAATGAGCGAGGTGACATACCACTCTTCGTAGACAGCAATATGGCGTTTGAGAATCTGTTCGTACATGGCGTGGAGGATCGCATGGCCCGTGCGGTCTGCGGCATAACACGTGCGTGGGAACCCGGCGCCGCCAAAGGGTCGTTGGGCGATCCGTCCGCGCTCATCCCGGCTAAAGATCACGCCCATGCGTTCGAGTTCAAGAATTTCGCCCGGGGCCTCACGGCACATGGCTTCGATCGCGTCCTGATCGCCTAGATAGAGACCGCCCTTTGCCGTATCGAAGGCGTGGGCTTCCCAAGAATCGTTCTCGCCCAGCGCCGCGTTAATGCCGCCTTGCGCCGCAACAGAATGGCTGCGGACGGGATGCACTTTGGAGAGAATCGCCACATCCAGCATGGGTGGCGCCGCCAGCGCCGCCCGCATACCCGCCAGTCCGGCCCCAACGATAAGCACATCGTGGATTTTCATACGCGCATCAATACTATCTACCAATCGACCGGATCGACCGACTCATTATCATCGAACATCATGACCGATCCTCACGCGATCAGACAAGACCCCGTATAGACCTCTTGCGTCACTGCCGCTCACAATGCAAAATGGAGACGCGATAGATGTCGCTCGTCCGTCACACATAATAAAT
>JAICXS010000058.1 GCA_025934615.1 Nitrospiraceae bacterium | reverse complement strand
GGGAAGTCACAGACATCAGATGTCCCGGCTGCTCGTGTGTCTTCTCCCAATGGATGGACGGAGACGGCCCGCATCTCCAGTTTGTCCGCAAGGTGGGGCACGCCTACTCACTCTCCAGCCTGTTGCAGAAGCCCAACTGAAAGATTCTCTCTGGTCCGCAATCTCACTGTTGCTGAAGCACATCGATGAGAATTCGACCCGAAGGCTTGGGGCGCGGCTCAAACAAGTCCGCGCGCCTCATCGCGATGAAACATCATGGGGCTAGGCTAGTCCGGATCTAAGGATGCCCAAATACCGTCCATGCCGATGAACGCGTTGCCGATACGACCATGTCGATCTTGCTCTTCCCTTATCTGCTATTCCACCGACGCTCGCCCTCTTCGCACAGGGGCGGCCAGTTTAATAAGTGATCGATTTCGGCGGGTGATTCGATGCGCCCGTATGCTGAAACGACGACGGCCTTCCGAACTCAGTTCGGAAGGCCGTCATGATGATGTTCGGAGCGAGTCCAGCAGTCTGCTTACCCGCCCAGTGTATCGAGCGCTTCCTTCAGACTTTTATGGAGACAGGTGAAGATCGGCGTATCGCGTAACGTATACCGGCTGCCTTCGGTCTCCCGCAGGGCCATTACAAGATCGAGAAAATCCTCCGGCTTGTCGGTCTCGAAGGCGACCACCCATTCTTGGTCGTCCAATCCGAACGAATAGGTTGTGTTGAGCTTCACCGATGGGAACCGGTGCCCGACTTCGATGTGCTCGTCCATCATGCCCTGCCGGGCCGCCTTCGTCAGCAAAAACCATTCGCGTGTTTTCACAAATGGATAGACGAAAATGTACTTACTCTTGCCGGGCACGATGGTCAGCCGCTTGCTTTCCTGATTCTCATGCACATGATGATCGACATAAATGGATCGCTTCGTCATGGCCAGATAAGAGTAGGGGGTCGAGAGATACTTCCCGAGACCGGTGGACAGGAGTTTCGAACTCATCTCCTGAAACAGTTCCAGTTCATAGCTGATACGCCAGAGCATGATGTCGCAGTCGCCTCGGATGCCGACCATCGTGTAAGGAATTACGATGACACGAGACGTATATTCTTCCACGACGCGAACGAACTCTTGTTTGCCGCGAGTCCGCTCATCCTCGGGCAATCTGCGCCAGGCAGGGTCGATTTTATAAAACGCAAAATTGACAAACTGGCGTTTGACAGGCTGTTGCTCACCGCTGGCCATCGACGGTCCTCCTTACAACTCCACTGAAAAGATTGCGATGTGTAGCATTTCATTGTCGGCTTTGTCAATCAAACAAATATACCGGAACGAGAGCCCGCGACGTCCGAAAAACAGGCATTCCCCCGGCTTAGTCGCTAAGGCGTAGGACTTTCGAGGAATAGATTTAGGCCGGCACAGTGAGGATACTGAGAGACAGTAACGAAAGGTGGCACTCATGATTCTGTTGGCCTTAAGTACCAGCTTATCGATGCTTACCTTCATCTCGCTGGTGCTGGTCGCGTTCGGCGCGGCGCTCTTGCTCGTTCAATCGAAATTGAACTGACCCGCTTCGGTTCCCCCTACCGCTTCGAGCGCTCTCGCCGTTTCTCAAAACCACGACAGACGCACTGAGAAGGCAGTTCGGGCGGGTTTGCTTCCATAATTGGAGCATGCTTTAATTATTTACGACGAGGTACGCATGGAGTGTTTCTAGAAGGAGCTGTGAATGGAACGACTGAGGAAGCCGGTACGAGAATTTCTTCGTTGCTCCGACATGCTGTTTGCCGAGTTTCGAGACCATGGCAGTTTTACCGAAGATGAGTTGAACGTGCTCCGAAATTATACCGTTCGATTGCAATCCTATCTCGTCCTTGAAGAGGCTGAGCGCTTGCATCAAGACAATGCCGCACGCTGGTCTAATCAATCGCCATAAAATCGCTCACTGTTTACTGCCCGTTCTCATTGACCCCCTCTCTATCCAATGTTAGCATCCACCGATGAAACGCGGAGAAATTATTGCCGTCGGATCGGAATTGCTGATTGGCGGCCGCTTGGATACGAATTCCGTCTTCCTCTCGGAACGACTCGGCGCACTCGGGGTCGAGGTGCGATTTAAATCCATCGTCGGCGATTCGGAAGACGATATTGTCACCGTTCTCACCACGGCCGCCCGTCGCGCCGAGATCGTGATTCTGACCGGCGGGTTAGGATCGACCAGCGATGATTGCACGCGCCAAGCTGTGGCCCGCGCCGTCGGCCGCCCCTTGCGCCGCCGCGCCGAAGCCTTTGCCGGCATGTCGGCCCGTCTTGCCGCGTGGGGCCGTACTCCTACGGTTGCGCAATTAAGGCAAACATTGATTCCTTCCGGTGCGGATGTTCTCGCCAATCCCGTCGGGTCCGCTCCGGGGTTTTCGCTCCAATGGAACGGGTCGTTCATTGCCGCCTTACCCGGAGTGCCGCGAGAAGCCGATGCGATGTTCGATGCCGCGGTCGTTCCACACCTTGTGACCGTTGGCACTCGGGACGACAGGCGGATCGAACGGCGACTGTTGCATACGTTCGGACTATTCGAATCCGAGATCGACCGGCAATTGAGCGATCTTATGAAAACGTATCGCTCCATTGAACTCGGTCTTCTCGCTTCACCTCTTGGCGTGACGATCGCGTTGACGGCCCGAGCGGTTCCCTCTCGGGCTACACCCCTGGATCGTCTGGTGCAGGCCGTGAAGCGCCGGCTGCATCGGCATGTCTATGCAGAGGGCGACCAGACGATGGAAGACATCGTCGGCCGAGAATTGGCGAAGCAGGGGCTGACGCTTGCAGTGGCAGAATCCTGCACGGGCGGTCTGATCGGGCATCGGCTCACCCAAGTGCCCGGCAGCTCCCGCTATTTCGATCGAGGTGTCATCAGCTATAGCAACGAAGCGAAACACGAGGTCCTAGGGATTCCCCTTGCGCTGCTGCGGCGCCATGGAGCCGTCAGTGCGCACGTTGCCGCAGCGATGGCCAAAGGCATCCGGCTGAAAAGCCACACCGACATCGGACTCAGCGTCACCGGCATTGCCGGGCCCGGCGGCGGCACGGTGCATAAACCGGTAGGCCTGGTCTACATTGGATTGAACGCCAAGACTTCACGGCGATTCTTTCAGGACACGCTCACCGAGGAGTTCCGCTTTCATGGCGACCGCCATAGCATTAAAATGCGGGCCTCGCAAGCCGCGTTAAATATGGTGCGGCTGTGGCTTAAGGACATGGCCATAGACAGGGTCCATGCTTAGAACGTTCATCGCGGTCGAACTGGATTCGACCCTCAAGCAAGCGATCAGCAGTGTGCAGGAGAGCTTGAAGCACGAATTGCACGGTCTGGCGCCGGGGGTTCGGCTGCAATGGGTGCGGGTGGAATCTATTCACCTGACCCTTAAATTCCTGGGAGACATCGAGGAGGATGGAGTTGCGGACATTCTACACGCGTTGGAAAAAGTCGGACACGAGTACGAGCCATTTTCAGTCGAGGTGAAAGGATTCGGGGTATTTCCGACTCTTCATGCGCCGCGTGTCTTGTGGGTGGGCCTCGCAGGTCGAACCGATCGGCTGATTCGGCTGGCTGAATGCATCGAGGCGGCACTCATGCCCTTAGGATTTCATGTCGAACCCAAACCGTATTCGCCGCATCTCACACTGGCGCGCGTGAAAGAGCAGAGCCGCACTATTGGAAACGCCTTAGCGGACAGCGGCGTAATGCGAGACGTCACGAGCAGAGGCACCGTGCCCATTCGGGCCATGGCCTTGATGAAAAGTGAGCGGACGCCTTCCGGGTCGGTATACTCGCGTCTCGGTCAGGCCATGCTTGGAAACGCCAAAGTCTAGCCTAGGTTTACCTGCCTCAATTGAGTATAATTGGCGAACTCTGCAACCGCTGAAGCCGAAGGAGGGCGCATCGCATGGCCGACCGAACCGCCGACACGACAGAAAAGAAACGTGCGCTGGATCTGGCGCTTTCCCAAATTGAAAAGCAGTATGGGAAAGGGGCCATCATGAAACTGGGAACGGCGGAAGCAGCGGTCGATATTCCGGCCATTCCAACCGGCTCCTTGGGCTTGGATATTGCGCTCGGTGTCGGGGGGTTGCCCCGCGGACGTGTCATCGAGATTTTTGGACCGGAAGCGTCGGGTAAGACCACCTTGACGCTCCATGTCATTGCCGAAGCGCAAAAAATGGGCGGTATCGCGGCCTTTATCGATGCGGAACATGCGCTGGATCTCGGCTACGCCAGAAAACTCGGCGTGCAGACGGATGATCTGCTGGTGTCGCAACCGGACACCGGCGAACAGGCATTGGAAATTGCGGAAACGTTGGTGCGCAGCGGCGCAATCGATATCATCGTGGTGGACTCGGTTGCCGCGCTGGTGCCCCGAGCGGAGATTGAAGGCGAGATGGGTGACGCGCATATGGGGCTGCAAGCCCGGCTGATGTCCCAAGCCCTGCGCAAACTGACGGCGGCGATTTCTAAAAGTCAGACGACCGTGGTGTTCATCAATCAGATACGGATGAAACTCGGCGTGATGTTCGGCAATCCGGAAACGACGACGGGCGGCAACGCGCTGAAGTTTTATGCTTCGGTTCGGCTCGACATCCGTCGCATCGAATCGATCAAAGAAGGGCAGGATGTGACCGGCAGCCGAGCTAGGGTCAAAGTGGTCAAGAACAAAATGGCGCCGCCCTTCAAACAGGCCGAGTTCGATATCATGTTCGCCGAGGGTATTTCGAAACCCGGCGAATTGGTCGATCTAGGGGTCGACAAGAAGGTGATCGACAAGTCGGGCGCGTGGTACTCCTATAAAGGGGAACGGCTGGGTCAAGGCCGCGAGGCCGTCCGTGATTTTCTCAAAACGAATGTGGTCCTCGCCAAGGAAATTGAAGGGCGCGTCAGGGACGCCGCGGGCGTACCGATGCGGCAGGGCGACAAGCCGATGGAGACGAAGGAACCTCGCCATGAGGAGAAAAATCCTGACGGCAAACGCACAATGCCGGAACCGCCACGTCGCGATTTGGCGCGGAGCGTCGGGAAATAAGTATTGCCAATGTAATGATCCGATCCAGTGATTTGGCGAAGTGAGTCAAGATCACTGCCGCCGGGTGATACTTCTCACGTGCCGTATAGATGACGGTGCCTCTGCCTAAGCCCATTGAACGTGGAGCGTCCGACCTTATTCATCAGGCCGCTCTTCGGTATCTGGCCCGCCGCCCTAGGACCATTGCTCACATGACAGCATACTTGACTCGAATAGGCGCGTCTCCCACCGGCATCCGAAGCGCCATCGCAAAATTTCAGCGTCTCGGGTATTTGGATGACGATGCGTATGCACGACAATGGGCTCGCGACCGACTTGCTCGGAAACCGATGGGACGGGAGCGATTGGAGCAGGAACTGGAGAGGCAAGGCTTGGAGGCGCACATCATCGCCGTCACCGTTGAAGAGTTGTACAGCGAAACCAGTGAGCGAGAAGTAGCGCTGAAGTTGGCCGGATCGCGAGCCGTGACCCCGAGTTTTCTCCGGCGCTGGGGATTCAGTGAAGAGACGATTGAGACGATTGTTGCGCGGCTGGAATAGCCGCGTAGGGTTAGTTTTGTAGTTCGTAGTGTTGAGCGGCAATGCTGTTCCAAGATTCAAAACCACCAACCAAAGACTGAGGATTAAAACCTGAAGGGTATTATGAAGCAGACTGCACAGCAACTTCGCCAGGCCTTTATCGACTATTTCGAACGCCATGCGCATCAGCCCGTCCCCAGTTCTTCGCTCATTCCACAAGCCGATCCGACCTTGCTCTTTACCAACGCCGGGATGAATCAATTTAAGGGTGTGTTTCTCGGCGAAGACAGCCGTCCGTACAAGCGGGCCGTCACGGTGCAGAAGTGCATGCGAGCGGGCGGCAAGCACAACGATTTGGAAAATGTCGGTTACACGGGACGGCATCATACGTTTTTTGAAATGCTCGGCAATTTCTCCTTCGGCGATTACTTCAAGAAGGAGGCGATTCAGTTTGGCTGGGAATTTCTGACGCAGACCGTCGGTCTGCCGAAAGACAAATTGTGGGTCACGATCTTTCGCGACGATGACGAAGCGGCTCGCATCTGGGAACAGGAGATCGGTGTCTCGCCGTCCCGCATCATGCGTTGCAATGAGAAAGACAATTTTTGGCAGATGGGCGAAACCGGCCCGTGCGGGCCTTGTTCCGAGATTCACTACGATCAAGGGCCCGGCGTGCCTGGTGACGAGATCCCCAACGGAGATGGGGATCGCGTGATGGAAATTTGGAATCTCGTGTTCATGCAATACAACCGGGATGCCAAAGGCACGCTGACGCCATTGCCGAAACCCAGCATCGATACGGGGATGGGCTTGGAGCGGCTCGCGGCAGTGGTGCAGGGCGTCACCAGCAACTATGACACGGATCTCTTCACGGCGATTCTCGCGGCGATCGCCACGCGCACACGACAGCGCTACGGTCAGGATGCGCACGCCGATCGCTCGATGCGCGTCATCGCCGATCACTTGCGCGCAACGTCCTTTTTGATTGCCGATGGAGTTTTGCCGTCCAATGAAGGCCGCGGCTACGTACTGCGCCGCATTCTTCGGCGCGCGGCTCGGCACGGACGGTTATTAGGAGTGTCCGAGCCGTTTCTCTATGAATTGACCCGTCCCGTCGTCGACCAGATGGGGGAACCGTATCCCGAATTGCCGGGCGCCGCAGTGACGATTGCCGACGTGACGCAGGGTGAGGAAGAGCGCTTCATTGCGACGCTGGATCAAGGGTTACCGATTCTGAACGATCTGGTCGCCAAGGCGAAGGCTGCGAAGCGGACGACTCTTGCCGGCGAACAAGTGTTCAAGCTCTACGACACCTATGGCTTTCCGATCGATCTCATTACCGAAGCGGCGCGAGAGCACGGCCTGATGCTGGACGAGGCGGGCTTTCAGCGTGCGCTTGAGGAACAGCGGGAGCGCGCCAGAAAATCGGCTGGGTTTGAGGTCGTGGCCGCGAAGCCGGCGATCGAAGAGTTGATGGGGAAAATAAAATCATCCGAAGCGATTTCCGTCCATCTGCAGGAAGACCAACCGAGGATTCTGAAGTACGTCGCCACCGAGTTCGTGGGGTATGACCAGCGCGAGGCCAATGGGCTCATTCAAGCGATCCTTAAGAATGACCAACTCGTGCAGGACGCGGTGGAAGGCGACGAGGTCGAATTGGTGTTGGACGTCACGCCCTTTTATCCTGAAGGCGGAGGACAGGTCGGCGATCAGGGCCTGATCAATGGACCTGAGGGTCGCGTGGAGATCCATGAGACGACACGCGCAGTCCCCGGTGTGATTTTGCATAAAGGCATCGTCCGCGCCGGTCGTGTGCGAGAATGGGAGCGCGTGCATGCGACGGTGAATTCGACGACTCGTATGGATGCCGCGAGAAATCATACGGCCACGCACCTCGTGCATGCCGCGCTCCGGGAAATCCTCGGTCCGCACGTCAAGCAGTACGGCTCATTGGTGGCCCCGAACCGGTTGCGGTTCGATTTCGCCCATTTTAAACCGTTGTCCTCTCGCGATATCGATGAAGCGGAAGCGCTAGTGAATGAACAGGTGCGCCGGAATGCGCGTGTGCAGACGAATGTCATGGGCATTCAGGAAGCTGTGTCCGCCGGGGCGTTGGCCTTCTTCGGCGATAAGTATGGCGACACGGTACGCGTCGTTGCCATCGATACGTTCAGCAAAGAATTATGCGGCGGCACGCATTGCGGTCAAACGGGAGAAATCGGATCGTTCCGGATCATGTCTGAAACCGGCGTAGCGGCCGGCGTGCGGCGAATGGAAGCGCTGACCGGCAGCGGCGCGATGGCGCACGTGAAACAACTGGAGACTGAGATTCGCGAATTGACGGATCTGCTCAAAGTTGGCCCCTCCGAGCTGGTGGCCAAAACACGGAAGCTCCTCACGCAATTAAAAGACAAAGAACGTGAACTGGAGCAGGTGAAATTGAAATTGGCCAGCGGGGCGAAGGACGAAGCCGACGTGCGGATCATACAGGGTATTCGGGTTCATGCGCAGCGAGCAGACGGCATGGCGATGACCGAACTGCGTGCGCTCGTCGATCAACTGCGCGATAAGTTGCAGAGCGGCGTGATCGCCTTAGGTTCAGTCCAGGACGGAAAGGTCGCCTTACTTGTAGCGGTGACCAAAGATGTGGTCGGTCGGGTGCGGGCCGGCGAATTAATCAAGGAGATGGCCGCCGAAATCGGCGGAACGGGCGGCGGGCGGCCGGAATTTGCGCAGGCCGGCAAAGCAGACATCACCGTCGCGCAGGTGCTGTCGCATCAGGCGGGATTGCCGGGCTTCGTCGAACCCACCAGCATTGAAGATCAATACGATTGGGAAGGCTGCTGCGAGAAGCTGGCGCGACAGACCCCGGTATGGCCGCCGGGAACCGCCACATCGTACCACGCGATGACGTACGGGTGGCTTGCCGGCGAAATCGTGCGCCGGGTGACGGGCGATACAATCGGCGCGTTCATCGCCAGCGAAATTGCGACACCGCTGCGTGCGGATATTTTCATTGG
>JAICXS010000575.1 GCA_025934615.1 Nitrospiraceae bacterium | reverse complement strand
GCTGGTATGCGGTGCGCACCGGTAGCAAGGGGCACTGGGCTGGGGACCGCAAGCAGTCGACGGTGTGGCAGATACCAAAGCCGCAGAAGTCCGAGACCGGCCACGGCACCCAGAAGCCGGTCGAGTGCATGAGGCGGCCCATCGAGAACAACTCCTCCCCGGGCCAAGCCGTGTATGAGCCGTTCAGCGGCTCCGGCACGACGATCATCGCGGCGGAAATGACCGGCCGTTCCTGCCACGCAATCGAACTATCGCCTGCCTACGTCGATGTCGCCGTGAAGCGGTGGCAGGCATTCACCGGAAAGCACGCGATGCTTGAAACAGATGGCCGAGACTTTGACGAAATCGCCAGTGAAGGAACGCGGGCACCGGCCAGCGTTTGATCCGACTGACAAGCAGCGCAAAGAGGTTGAGGCCTACGCTGGGGTCGGTGTAGCGCAAGACCAGATCGCTTCGATCATCGGAATTTCAGCGCCCACGCTGCGAAAATACTTCGCGGAGGAATTAGAGCGGGGTGCGGCCAAAGCCACTGCAAGTATTGCCAAGCGCCTCTATGACAAAGCGATGGCTGGCGATACGCCGTCTCTGATCTTCTGGATGAAGGTGAGGGCAGGCTGGCGAGAAAAGCCGGACTTACCGCCGAACGAGCCTATTGTGGTCAAGGGCGGCTTGCCGGATGCCTGAGATCGAAATGCCTATTCTCCACACGGGGCAGGCTGCGATCTATCATAGCCGTGCTCGCCGCAATGCGGTGCGATGTGGACGACGTTGGGGCAAGACCAAGATGATGGTCACGCTCGGGGCTGATCGGGCGGTGAAGGGTCGCAGGGTTGGAATATTCGCACCGGAGCACAAGCAGCTCCGTGAGCCATACGAGGAAATTCTATCGATTCTCCTTCCTATCAGGAAGGAATCGAGCAAGACGGATGGCCGGATCAAGGTTATCACAGGCGGCGTCATTGACTTCTGGCCGCTGATTGATAACGAGCTGGCGGGTCGTGGACGGGAGTACGATGCCGTCCTGATCGATGAGGCCGCGTTCACCAAATCGCCGCAGATGATGGGCATTTGGGAACGCTCGATTGAGCCGACTCTACTGACCAAGCCGAAAAGCGAGGTCTGGGTTTTTAGCACACCGAACGGCGACAATCAGGAAAACTTCTTCTGGCAGCTTTGCCGGAATGAAAAACTGCATTTCCGCGAGCATTATGCTCCGACCGGCACCAACCCGTATGTGCCCGTCGATGAACTTGAAAGGCATAGGCGAGAAAACCATCCGCGAGTGTTCCAGCAGGAATACTTGGCGGAGTTCGTAGACTGGCGTGGCGTTGCGTTCTTCGCTCTTGAGAAGCTGCTGGTTGACGGCCAGCCTGTCGATTACCCGAGCGGATGCGATGAGGTGTTCGCCGTCATTGATACGGCGGTTAAGCAGGGCACCGATCACGACTCGACGGCCGTCAGTTATTGGGCGCGCTCTTCATTTGGTCCGCATCCTCTGATCTGCCTCG
>JAICXS010000077.1 GCA_025934615.1 Nitrospiraceae bacterium | reverse complement strand
TATTGACAAAGGCCCAACGGTGTTCGGCGGCGATTTCGCTGCACAGCCGATTCACATCGTCATAATTGCCTTCGACCTCAACGACGTTGGGTTTATAGATCAGGTTGCCGAGCACTTTGGCTGCTTCCAAATCGCCTGGGATAAAGACATAACACTGCATGCCGGCTGCGGCCGCATGGGCTGCCACGGAATTGGCCAAATTGCCCGTTGAGGCGCAGGCCACGGTCTCGAATCCCAGTTCGCGCGCTCTTGTGAGCGCCACGGCCACGACCCGATCCTTAAACGAGAGCGTCGGATGGTTGACCGTATCGTTCTTGATGTACAGTTCATCCAGGCCGAGGAATGCGCCGAGATTCTTCGCGCGGACCATCGGCGTGAAGCCGGCATGCTGACCGATGGTCGCCTCACCTTCGATTGGGAGCAAATCGATGTAGCGCCACATACTATAGGGGCCATTTTCGATTTTTTTCCGTGAGACGATATTCTTGATGTCCGCGTAGTTGTACTTCACCTCAAGCGGCCCGAAGCACATTTCACAGACATGAATCGCTGCGGTCGGATATTCCTTTCCGCATTCTCGGCACACCAACGCTTTCATCTTAGTCATAGAAACACCTTCACACAGCAAAGAAGCTCTCAGCTTTCAGCTCTCAGTTTCAGGCTTTGCTGACGGCTGAGGGCTGATTGCTGACGGCTGCCGGTTTCAGTTCACACGATTCCGGCTCGTGGTCAAACAGTTCCGTAATCGTCGGATTGCGTCCGCAGAGCGGGCAATTCGGATTGCGCCGGATTTTAATTTCACGGAATGCGGTACGGCGCGCATCGAAGTCCAGCATCCGGTCCGTCAAGGGCTTGCCGATTTTCAGCACGAGCTTCAGCGCTTCTGTCGCCTGAAGCGAGCCGATGATACCCGCCAACACTCCGATCACACCGGCTTCCTGACAACTGGCGACCAATCCAGGCGGCGGCGGATTCTTAAAGACACAGCGATAGCACGCGGTCTGCCCCGGGATAATCGTAAAGACGCGACCGTCGAATCGGAGAATCCCGCCATGCACCATTGATTTGCCGGCAAAGAAGCATGCATCGTTGATGAGAAATTTTGCCGGGAAATTATCTACGCCATCGATAACGACATCATAGTCGCTGACGATCTTGAGCGCATTCTTCGCGGTCAGCCGCTCTTCATGCATGACCACCGTCACATCGGGATTCAGCGCCTGTATTTTCTCTTTTCCCGACAGCACTTTTGGCCGACCGATATCGGCGGTATGATGGAGAACCTGCCGCTGAAGATTCGAGAGATCCACCACGTCACTGTCGATCAATCCGATCGTGCCGACACCGGCCGCCGCCAAATAGAGCGCGGCAGGAGAGCCGAGACCGCCCGCGCCGACGAGCAAGATCTTCGCCTGCGCAATCTTCTTTTGCCCTTTCCCGCCGACTTCGGGTAGAAGAATATGGCGGCTGTAGCGCGAGATTTGTTCTTCAGTGAATTCCATTCTTTAGCTATCCAAGGATGCTCAAAATGGTCATCCAGCGAGGCCGCAGGCGATGTAAACACCGGAGGCGTACCTTCTGGGGTACGTTGAGGATGTTTGCGAGCCGAGAACGAAGTTGGGGGCCATGTTCAGCATCCTTAAATGTTAAAATATTTCTCGATGCTGATATATCGCTCGCCTGTGTCGCACAAGATCGTCACGACATTTTTGCCGGCTCCGATCTCCTGTGCGACCTTCTGGGCCGCAAAGACGTTGGCGCCGGATGAAATGCCGACTAACAAACCTTCTCGCTTCGCCAGCAGTTTGGCTGTTTGATACGCTTGATCGTCCGTGACTGTTGCGACACCATCGAGAATAGATCGGTTGAGCACTTTCGGCACAAATCCCGCGCCGATTCCCTGGATCTTATGCGGTCCAGGATCACCACCTGACAAGACCGGTGAACCGGAAGGCTCGACTGCAACCACTCTGATATGAGCGTTGCGCTGTTTGAAGACTTCCCCGCAGCCTGTAATAGTGCCACCCGTGCCGACCGCTGCGACAAAGGCATCGACTCGCCCATCGAGCGCTTCCCAGATTTCAAGCGCCGTTGTCTGGCGGTGCATGGCCGGATTCGCGGGATTGGAGAATTGATCCGGCATAAAGTACGAGGGATTCTGCGCGATGATGCTTTCCGCTTCCTTGATAGATCCCTTCATGCCTTCCCATGCGGCGGTCAACACCAATTGAGCACCGTACGACGAAAGCAGGCTCGCGCGTTCCATACTCATGCTTTCCGGCATGACGAGAATGAGCTTGTAGCCGCGAACCGCGGCAATCAGCGCAAGACCGATCCCGGTATTGCCGCTCGTCGGCTCAACGATAGTGCCGCCCGGCTTGAGCTTACCCTGGCGTTCCGCCTCATTGATCATATTCAGGCAGATGCGATCCTTGACGCTTCCGCCGGGATTGAACGATTCTACCTTGGCATAGATGGTCGCGCCGCCTTCAGGCGAGAGCTGATTCAAGCGGACCAACGGCGTGCGACCGATCAGCTCCGTGATCTGTGTATGCGCCTGCATCAGCAGCCCCCTCCCATGTAGAACAAAAATTCCAATGCATCGCCGTCTTTGATCTTGGTCGCACCGAGCTGCTCTCGTTCCACCATCGCGGAATTCAATTCCACCGCAACCATATGCGGGTCGATGCTCTTCGCTTTCAGCAGGTCCAATACGGTTGGCCCTTGGACCTCTTCCAATTTTCCATTGATTTTCACGTGCATGGAGAACCCCGCAACTCTGCATCAAACTAAAAGAATTTAAACGCTAACAAACCAGCCGAGAGATTGTCAATGGCGAGCGTATCGCCGGAAAGCGTCACGCACAGTACTTATGAGGCGAATAATTCAAGAAGGATTCGGCGGCTTACTGTCGTGGCGTGCGATACTACTTTAGGGCTGCAACCGCTAGGGCATCTTATGAGGCCTCACGCCTGACAAGCGTCGACAACAGTTTTCTTATATGTAACAAAAATATGTTGATACGCCGGTAGAGCCAAGCCCTTCCCGGATTGCCTGTGGGGTTGCTAAAATTTGTTTTATGTTTCTCGCTCCGGCTCATGCTCAACGCTTCTGACTCAGCCTAGCACTCGCTCGATGTGCAGGATCAAATTCCTATTTGAATGAGCGTCAATGATCGTCCTGCGGACAGGACAGGTAAGTTAATGGAGACCTCATACGGTCTATCGTCAAGCGCCTAGTGAAATCTTCGTTGATTGAGCGCGTCACGTATCGCTCGACCTGCTGGGCGGTGCTGATGATTTCATACGCGTGCAGATACGGTCCATCTATTGACAGTTTCATGACGGAAGCTTGACATCGCTCAATCTGTCTCGTCACTATACCTTTTCATTTTTCGCAGCAGTCCTCATTACACCAGTACACCAGGCCGAACTATTAAGTGAGAAGATAGCATGTGGAAGCAAAATTTCATGTTTCGCTACCAGGATTCGACCCCGTTGAAGCAGTCCGAAAATGAATTGTTTCATGATACCGATCCGGCGTTGGACAGCGCTGGCGGTTTACAGTTGGAAAAGTTTATTTCGGTGTGGATTCAGGGTGAAGGAAAAGACGGAGAGCCCCCGACCGCCTACACCAATATCTACGTGAGGACGGCGACGCTCGATATCGACAAGCGGGCCGGATTTCTTCAGCCGCTGCAAGGGCGGACGCATCAAATCAAACAGCTCCTTACCGATGGGCAGAAGCAGTATCTGCGTGAATGGCTGAGCCGGACGTCACCGCAAGCGTGGGCGGAGGCGGAGGATCACTTTAAGGTGGCCTTCGACGCCGACTGATCCTCAGGATGCTGAAAAAGCCCTCCAACTGCGTTCCCGGTCGCTTGGATACCTCAACGTACTCACCCTGTACGCCTCGGCGTCCAAGCTCCTTGCGGCCTTGTTGGCCGGGCTTTTTGAGCATCCTGTTGGTTTTATCCTGTTCAGCCAATGCTAGTTTGTCTCTATTTGGATTATTTGATTTGCCTGCAGCCGTTGCGGCAACCATTGAGACTTACTATGCGCCGGAAGATCTGCCGGCCGATCATCTTATTGGGCTTTATGACCACGCCCGCCGGTATATCTATGTGGCGGTCTACACCATCACGTTTCCGCCGATCGTCAAAGCGTTGATCGAGGCGAAGAAGCGAGGAGTGGATGTGCGGGTGATCACGGATCGCGGGCAGGGGAATGATCCGAAACAGCAGCGGGCGTTGGGCCTCTTGCGTTCGGCGGACATTCCGATTCGGGTCAACCAGCACGACGGCCTCATGCACTTGAAGCAAGTCGTGATCGATGATGAGATCAATACGACCGGCTCGATGAACCAAACGACCAGCGGCCATCGATATAATGACGAGCGACTTGATGTGATCGCGGATCGAGCCATCAGCATCAAAGCGCGGGATAAGTTTCTCGCCATGTGGAAAGACCCGGTGCGTTACGAAGAATGGATCGAGCCGTAAATGATGAGCCCGGTATGACCGAACAGACCGATGTGTTGATTGTAGGTGCTGGGGGTGGCGGGGCCGTCTTGGGTTTAGCGTTAGCCCAAAAGGGGATTCGTACGATCGTCCTTGAACAAGCGTCTGGGCCACCCACTGGATTGCGGGGCGAGATTCTTCAGCCGAATGGGCAACAGGTGCTCGATCGGCTCGGCGTTCTCGCCAAGTTGCCGTCGCATGCCATCCGGTCCGTCAGGCATTTTCATTTTTATCGTGCAGGAGGCAACCGTCTGTGTACGATTGATTATGGCATGCTGCCGCCTCCCTACAATCGAGCCGTCGTCACGTTACCCAACGTCGCCCACCATGCCATTCTCGATGCATTGGACTCGTCGTCGCCGGGCAGTCTTCGGTACGGGACGGCGTTCAAGGGATTAATTCGCGACGGGCACCGCGTGGTTGGAGTCGAGGCCGAACATGCGGGCCGATCGATGTCCATTCGTGCTGCAGTTGTAGTGGGCGCCGATGGCGCGTTGTCGAAAGTCCGGGACGCCATCGGCATTCCGGCGCAGGTCCATCGCTACCGCGAGGGATATCTCATCGCGATCTTGGATAGAGCGCATGGTGATCTCGCGGAGTCGCGTTACTACGTCGGCCGAGGAGCCATCCTTGGTCTCTTCCCGGCTGCCGAAGGTACGCAATATTTGTTCTATATGATTCCAGCGGATTCCATGGCGCACGTGAAAGCAGCCGGACTTCCGGCCTTACGCCACGCGTGGCGTACGATTGCACCGGATCTCGGACACGTGTTTGATGGCTTAACCGACTGGAAGCAAACCGCCTATATGCCGACCGGCCGCGTGCGCACGAAGACCTGGGTCGCCGATGGCGCCCTCTTGATCGGCGATGCCGCGCATGCCATGAACCCTCATGCCTCGCAAGGGAGAATGCAGGCCATGGTAGACGCGATGGCGGTGGCCGATCTTCTGCCGTCCTGCCTTGAAAAGGGCGATCTGTCGGCCGCGGCTCTGGCGCCGTTCGAGCGGTCGCGGAGACCACAGGTCGAGATGCTGCAGCGGCTCGCCGACGAACAGGTCCTCTTCTGGAACACGACCAATCCGCTGCTTGGGTACCTTCGCAATCGTGTCTTTCGCACGTTCGATCATAATCCGCGGCTGCGATATCAGGTGCTCGCCACGACCGCGGGACTTCGTTCCACTGCGCCGTTTGGTCTAAGGGATCGCTTGATCGCGGCAGGATTGTGGCCTGATCGGCATGCCGATCGTCTCCCGCCTGAAGCCGCCGTGCCCGTGAATCAAACCTGAGGTCCTATGTCGCTGACCCAAACGATGTTTGAAAACCTGCCCGAAGAAGCGCGCGAGACGCTGCAGCTCTATGTCGAGCGGATGGCCGATCTGTACGGGCCGTCTCTCCACGCGATGCTGCTGTACGGGAGCGCGGTGCGTGGGGATTATTTGCCTGGTCGTTCGAATCTGAATTTGCTTGTGCTGGTCGCCAAGGTCGATATGTCGCTTCTCCAAACCTATACGAAAATTCATAAGCGCTTCAAAAAAGAACAAATCCCTGTCCCGCTGTTTTTGACTGAGGAGGAGCTGAGAGGATCGGCCTCGATCTTCCCATTAGAGTATACGGATATGGCCGCGTGCCATCATGTGTTGATGGGACACGATCCATTCGTCGGCTTGGTGATCGATACGAAGCAGATGGGTATGCAGTGCGAGCAGGAGGTCCGTGGAAATTTGCTGCGTCTCCGTCAGCGCTTGGTGGAAGGGGCGGCGACCATGGAGGCCATGGGCATTCTTTTGCCGCTCTCTCTTACCGCGATGCTGGCGTGCCTGCGAGCCATCTTTCGTGAGCTACGCCTGCCGGTTCCTCGACCGACTGACATTCTATTGAGCGATCTTCCGTCCGTCCTAGGCATCGATGCCGCCGTGCTTCAGGAGGTCTGGAACCTTAAGCGAGGGTTGATTTCCCCTGGGCCGGCTGAACTGCCTCGCCTCTTCGAACGGTATCTCGGTGCGTTGGAAATGATCGCCGCCTGCATCGGTCAGTTGAGAGCTGAAGGACGATTGCGATGACGTTATCGGTCTCACGACTCAAGCTACATTCGATGGCCGTGTGCGTTCTGATATCGGCGCTCAGCGGTTCTCCGCATTCCGCATCGGCGACGGCTCCTGATCGCTCTCCTATTCCTCAACCGCTCGGGTATGTCACCGATCAGGCTGGCATCTTGGATCCAGACTGGAAGGCGCGCATTCGATCCGTGTGTCAAGATTTGGAGCGAAAGACGGGCGTCGAGATGGTCGTCGTCATCGTCAAGAACCTTGCGCCATATGGATCGGCCAACGAGTATGCCTCAACCATCTACCAGCGATGGGGAGTCGGATCGGCGCAAAGAGAGCATGGCCTCGTGATTTTAGCGGCGATTGAAGAACGACGCGCGGCAGTGACGGTGGGAAAAGGATTGGTCGGACGAGTGACTCCCGCGATGGTCGAAGATGTGGGCATCCGGTATGTCGATCCGGCCTTCCGGCAAGGGGAGTACGGTGAAGGACTGTACCGAACTACGGTGGCGCTTGCGTCGGGATTACACGATGTTCGGGTGGGGGAACCGAGTCGCGCTCACCTGAAGGGACTCGGGCTTATCCTGACCGTCCTCACCGGAGTCGGCGCATTCGCCTTTCTCTGGTGGATCAGCCGACCTGACTTACGTCATCCGTTTGGGCGTCTTCGGAGAGGTGAATTTTGGGGAAGCGGTCAAGGCGGATTTGGAGGTAATTTCGGCGGATTCGGTGGTGGTACGAGTGGAGAAGGACTGAAATGATGTTTCGTTCTATTTGGTGCCTGAACTCTTCGGGGTCGCTCCAATAGAGTCCAATCCGGTTTGCGCGCAGGCATCATCCAAGTGTGCTCCCGGCGCGCCGCCGACTCCAATCCCCCCGACCACTTCGCCGCCAATCTCAATCGGCAAGCCGCCGCCAAGCAGAAGGACTTACTCGCTCATATCGCGCAACGATTGGAGCGCCGGCACCTTCGCGACCATCTCAGCGAGATCGCCGGTCGGCCGACG
>JAICXS010000418.1 GCA_025934615.1 Nitrospiraceae bacterium | reverse complement strand
TAGGCGAGCATCCGCTTGATATTGGTCTGCACGATCGCCACGACGTTGCCCAACACAAGTGTCGCGACACAGAGGACGAGAAACAGCAATTCCCAATTCGCTTTGAGCCCTCCAAGCGCCTCCAAAAAGACCCGCATAAAGGCCGCGAAGCTGGCGACCTTCGAGGCCACTGCCATAAAGGCGGTGACGGACGTCGGAGATCCTTCATAAACATCGGGGGTCCACATATGGAACGGCACGACGGCGATCTTGAATCCGAATCCGACGACCAAAAGGATCATCGCCAGCAGCATGGCCGGATCGTCCAAGCCCAAGGTGCTGGTAGCCACCGCGATGGCCGACAACCGCGTGCTGCCGGCTAGACCGTAGAGCAGCGAAATTCCATACAGCAGGATGCCGGAAGAAAACGAGCCGAGCACGAAGTATTTTGCGGACGCCTCCAACGAGCGGGATTCGGCCCGCTTGAACCCCGCGAGCACATACAGGGCCAACGACATCAATTCGAGGCCCAAATAGATGGTCAAGAGGTCTGCCGCCGAGACCATAATCATCATGCCGGCAAGGGACAGGAGGAGAAAGCCGTAATACTCAGCCAAATGGATACGCTCTTCCTTCAAGTACGACATAGATAGGAGAATGGTAAGCCCGCTCCCCCCGTACAACAGCAGCTTCCAGAAGCACGCGTAGGGATCGATGATGACCAGATCGCTGAACGCCGAGACGACTCCACCTAGTTGCGAAGCGGTGACGGCGATGCATATCATCAGCGCACCAAGGCTCAACCATGCCAACCAGTCCTTCTTTTCAATCGGCGTCAGGGGATCGAGCGCCAGGACGAGACACGCCGTTCCGGCGACGATTAATTCCGGCAAAATGGCTAACAGATCGTTGAGCGGTAAGGTCACGGCTGGTCACCCAACGGGCGAGAGGCGAGAGGCGGGAGGCGAGAGGCCGATTCGTGCGTATCCCCATACCCTGCACCCTGCGCCACGAGCCCGCCTTTGTCATGCTCGACCCGCTCGACTAAGCGATTGACCGTCTGATGCATCGGCGTCAAGAGAGGAGATGGATAGACACCGATCCAGAACACCAACACAACCAAGGGGACCAGGATGATCATTTCTCGCCCATTCAAATCCGATAGATGTGAAACTTGTGCCTTGGCCGGTAGACCAAAAGCCACGCGTTGTACCATCCACAGCATGTAGGCCGCGGCCAGAATGATACCCAGCGTCGCAATCACGGCTGCGAGCCGGCTCCAGAAGAAGGTCCCCACCAAGACTAAAAATTCACCGACAAAGCTATTGGTCCCAGGCAATCCAAGCGAGGATAGTGCGAAGATGACCAAGCAGGTCGCATAGCGAGGCATGGGGCTGGCCAATCCCGTATTGTCCATGATGAGCCGGCTATGGGTCCGTTCGTAAATCATTCCCACGCAGAGGAAGAGTGCCCCGGTCGTGACGCCATGATTGACCATCTGGGCGATCGCGCCTTCGATACCTTGCTCGTTCAGCGCGAAGATGCCCAACGTGACGAATCCCATGTGGCTGACGCTGGAATAGGCAATCAGCTTTTTGAGATCGGTTTGCGCCAATGCCATATAGGCGCCGTAGATAATGGCGATGAGCGAGAGCGCGATCATGATCGGCGTGAAGGTCGCCGTGGCATCGGGCAATAGCGGCAACGTAAAACGTAAGAAGCCATACGCGCCCATTTTCAACAGGACGCTGGCGAGAACGACACTGCCGGCAGTCGGAGCCTCGACATGCGCATCGGGGAGCCATGTATGAAAGGGAAACATCGGCACTTTGACCGCGAAGGCAATGAAGAAGGCCCAAAACAACCATGGCTGGAGCGCGGAGGAATATTCCACCTTGCTCAGCAACTGAATGTCGAACGTTTGCCCGCCTTGAAAGAACAGCACAATGATGGCGACCAGCAAGAGGACGCTTCCGGCCAAGGTGTACAGGAAAAACTTGATCGCGGCATAGAGACGGTTCGGCCCACCCCACACACCGATGAGCAGGTACATGGGAATCAACATCACTTCCCAGAACACATAAAACAGGACGAAATCCAAGGCCGAGAACACCCCGACCATCGCGGTTTCCATAATCAGCAAACAGGCCATGAACTCGCGGACGCGAGTGGTGATGGAGCGCCATGAGATCAGCACGCACAACGGCATCAAGAACGTCGTCATGATGACCAGAGGCAGGCTGATGCCATCCAACCCGACGCTGTAGCTAATGGGCGGAAGGCTGATCCAGTCGGCACGTTCGGCAAACTGCATCTGCGACTGATGCGGATCGAACTGAAACCAGAGCGGCAGCGATACGATGAAGGCAATGAGCGTGACGACGAGCGCCGTGGAACGAACCACGGCATCACGGACAGCAAAGAGCAGTGCGGCGCCCGCCAGCGGCAGGAAGATGACGAAGCTCAAGAGAGGAAACGTGTTCATTTCAGTTCCAGGCAATGAAGTAAATGAGTCATGAAATAGTTAGGGTACGGCAATTACTCAGTTACTCGTGATGCCATTACTCAAAACAGCAGATAGGCCGTCAAAATCAGCACCGCGCCCAACGTCATCCCGAGTGCATAGTGCTGGGTTTGACCGCTCTGAAAGAGTCGCATGAACCAGCTCCACCAGGCAACGGCACGCGCGACACCATTCACGGCGCCGTCGATCATTCCCACATCGATATGCGCCCACATACGGTCCGCCATGCGGAACGTCGGTTGCACAATCGTCCGATCATAGGCCTCATCGACAAACCACTTGTTGAGGGACAGTCGATATACCTGCCGCCACTGATCGGCAAGGCGATCGGCGAGCCATGGAGACTGCACATAGGTGACATAGGCTGCACCGATTCCAACCAATCCCAAGAGCGTGGCCACTGCCATGATCACCAGCGACGCCGCCCCATGATGTCCTTCACTTTCTCCAAATACCGGATTCAGGAAGTGTG
>JAICXS010000284.1 GCA_025934615.1 Nitrospiraceae bacterium | reverse complement strand
GCGTCGCCAGCACGACGCCGACCCCGAAGGCGCGTGCTTGTTTTAATAATGTGAGCAGCGGCAACTTCGAGGGAGGGTTCTGGACGGGCGGAAAGTAGCCGAAAATTTCGTCCATATAAATAATCGCTCGTAGGCTCGTGGTTCCGGACTGTCTTCTGGTCCACGTGACGATCTGGTTGAGGAGCAGAGAAACAAAAAACATGCGTTGAGCGTCGTCGAGATGGGCGATCGAAAAAATCGCATGGCGCGGTTTGCCTTGCTCGGCATGCAGAATGCGATCGATGTCTAAATCCTCCCCTTTCAGCCATGTCTGAAAAATGGGAGCGGCCAATAAACTATTTAGGCGTTTCGCTAATTCAAATCTCTGTTTCGAAGGGTAGAAGGATTCCAGATCTAGAGCGCCGAGCCGTGAAAATGGAGGAGTGTGGATCTGTTGTATCAAAGGGACAAGGTCAAGGTGCTGCCCTTTTGTCCAGGCTGATTCCAGGATCGTAGAAATTAAAATATGAGGCGGGCTTTGAAGCGGATCCGCCTGTATGCCTATGAGCCCTAAAAGACTACTGACGGTCGATAAGATCTGGTCGTGCAGTAATTCAGGATCGTCAATGATTTCTGGAGGGGGCGCGGAAAAGGCTTTCAAAATCGATACCGGCATCCCGGCATTGCTGCCCGGCGTATAGATTGCGAAGTCGGCCGCGTTTTTTAGTCGCCGAATGCGCTCGCCATCCTGTCCCCATGAGGCCAGCCCTTTCTTCCATGTCTCGGCTTGCTGCGCCGCGTAATCGGTTGGCGAGACGCCTTTTTTGCGCGCATCGTCTTCGTTGATCCACGGTAAAAAATCCTTCGCTTGCAAGTCCGGGAACGTCAGCAGCAAGTTACTGAGGTCGCCTTTCGGGTCGATGATAATGGCCGGGATGCCGTCGATGGCCGCTTCTTCGAGCAGCGCCAAGCATAGTCCGGTCTTGCCGCTGCCTGTCATGCCGACGCACACCGCATGCGTCACGAGGTCCTTCGAGTCGTAAAGCAGCCAGCCTTCTTTCAGCTTTTTCTTCGCAAGATCGTACGGCCGGCCCAGATACAAGACGCCTAGCTTCTCAAAATCTTGCATGGCGTTTCCTTTCGACGCACAAAGACCTATCGGGATTTGCAGGGGCATTCTATTGCGATGGGGCTATGACTTCAAGAACAGCGAGAGGCGCTGATTCGCTTTCCAGCGAAGTCTTTCCCATTGGGAACGATGAAATGTGATTGATGAGGAGAACGCTATGATGTTGAGATTTCGGCGTGGTAAGGTACGTAGCATTGTGGCGCCTATCGTAGCGATGAAAGAGAAGAGAATCGGTGAGCCTAATCCGTCGAGTACGTGAGATTGAATGCGGCTGGTGGAATGTGTGTATGACGCTGGCACTGCTTGGTATCGCCACGACTGTCGCCGCGGAAACGCCGGCGCCCAGCGTGCACTGGGGCGCCATCTCCTATCCTGACCGCGATCGAACGATCATGGCCGGGACGACGTTCAATCGATTTACCGAATTTACCGGAAGCGGCGCCCGCTTCAACAATATCCATCAAACTTCTGGGTTTAACTTTGCGACGGTGACCTGGACCGAGCGACTGAAGGCGCTTCCCGGATGGAACACGAACCTCACGATCGGGGCAGGACCAACGAGACAGGATCCGACGCTATATTTGCAAAATGGTTTTGTTCATCGGCTGCTGGCCATTAATCCTGTTCCGGTCGGTGAAAGCCGAGGCGGCACGGATTTCATGATCAGTGGATCGGTGACACGATGGGTCAGGATATTCGGAGAGCGTGAGATTGGCTTTGCCGGGGTAGGCTTTTCATCGGGATCGCTCTACCATGAAGTGAATGGACAGATCGGTGTCCGGCGACTGTCGCTGGCTGAAATAGCGCAATCATGGACCGGATCGTCGCCGACCGTGTTGAATGTGTTCTCTCGATTCATTCGGTTTTCAGCGATGGGCCGCTACAGCCGGCTGTATGGTGGGGCCGCCTTTCCCGATGCCACCATCGCCAACCAATCCTACTTGGCGCAAGGCTCCGTCACCCTCTCCGACTACAAAGACAACGATGTCGATTCTCCACGGTGGGAGTTTGAATTCGCGGCCACCATCGATTCCGGGCTCTTTGCCACGCCGAGCGGGAGTGGCATTGAACGGCGGTTTGGATCCATCGCGTTGCGTTTCCCGTACGGAGTGTTTGAAACCTGGAATGATGTACTCGGCAAAACCGATTCAGGTCCAACCTACGGACTCCGATTCATGGTGGATGTGTTGCGAGTCTACAATCGATTGATCAAGCCGTCCTGATCTCGAACCTCTTTGAGAGAACGTCTCTCATTCACCGTGCTGAGCGACTCGTCGAGAGCGTCTCTTGTGATCAGCCGACGGGCGGACTGCGACGGCCACTGACCAGATGGATCACAAACAACACGAGGGCAATGACAAAGAGGATCCATGAAATTTGGGTCGCAATCCCGGCCACGCCGGATAGACCGAGGGCTGCAGCGATCAGCCCCACGACGAGAAATACTAAGGCATAGTGCAACATCTTCATCTCCCTACATCATGCCAAGGCATTAATATCCACGACTCCTCGGCTCTCAAATCTTGCGATTTGATTTGATCGGTTCATACATCTTCCAGTGCGCATCAGCTCCCTGCGTCGTCGTGACAAGCTCAGTGCCCCTTGCAGTCGGGATGGGGACACCTGCATTGGCCCGTGGGCGGGTTGGCGTTACGACATTGGTCGCTGCAGAATTCCTTGCCTGCGGCGGCCTGGCACGTGCATTTCGGATGTGCGCATGGTTTCTGCATGATGGAACTCCCCTTCATGAATCACATCGCTCTGCCTTTCACCATGCCAGATGAAGCCGATTGTTGCCATCGGATGATGACGTACGGTCGATGTAGGGGTTGACTGACGTAGCAACCGTTATAGAAATGAACGTTTTTCAGCTATGGAGAATCAATCGTTCTTCAGCGATAAGGTCTGGGCGTGTCGCGAATAGCAAGGGAAGAACGCAGAATCAGTCGCCGGCTTCCTTCATGACTTGGCCCGTATAGGAGCGAGCGCTCCGGGCGACTTCGGCTGGGGTGCCTTCGACGACGATGTGGCCGCCGCGATCGCCGCCTTCCGGTCCGAGATCGATGATCCAGTCGGCGTTCTTGATGACATCGAGATTATGCTCAATCACGAGCACGGTATTGCCGCCTTCGACAAGGCGATTGAGCACGTCGAGTAATCGCTGGATGTCGGCAAAATGCAGTCCGGTGGTCGGTTCATCCAAAATATAGAGAGTCCGACCGGTCGGGCGCTTGGACAGTTCACGCGAGAGCTTCACGCGTTGCGCTTCGCCACCCGACAGAGTCGTGGCGGATTGGCCGAGCTTCACGTAATGCAGGCCGACATCGTGCAAGGTATCGAGTTTTCGCTTGATAAAGGGAATATGCTCGAAAAATTCCACCGCTTCATCGACCGTCATATTAAGGATATCGGCGATATTGCGGTCTTTGTACCGAATCTCCAGCGTCTCGCGATTGTAGCGCTGACCTTTACACACTTCGCACGTCACATACAGATCGGGCAGAAAGTGCATCTCGATCTTGATCAGGCCGTCGCCTTCGCACGCTTCGCAGCGGCCGCCCTTGACGTTAAAGCTGTATCGGCCGGCCTTGTATCCTCGCACGCGAGACTCCGGGAGATTGGTAAAGAGATCTCGGATGAACGTAAAGAGACCGGTGTAAGTGGCAGGATTCGATCGGGGGGTGCGACCGATGGGCGACTGGTCGATGTCGATCACTTTATCGAGCGCCTCGACCCCAGTCAGAGCTTTACAGCCATCGATCTTCGGTTTCTTGTGATAGAGCAGTTGCGAAAGAGAATGAAACAAGACTTCCAGGACCAGGGTGCTTTTGCCGGACCCCGACACGCCGGTCACGCAAGTGAGCAATCCGAGCGGAATCTTCACCGTGATATTTTTCAGATTATGTTTACGCGCGCCGACGATCGAGACGTACCCCTTTGGTTTGCGGTGGCGGGTGGGCAAGGCCACCGCCATCTCGCCGCGGAGATATTTGCCGGTGAGCGACGCCGGATCGGCCATGACCTCCGC
>JAICXS010000328.1 GCA_025934615.1 Nitrospiraceae bacterium | reverse complement strand
TGATCAGGTACGTGAACCGCTTCATCGACCGGCCCCGTCATCGGAAATGATCTTGCCCTGATTCAAGATCACGACTCGGCGTTTGACCTGGTCGATTACCTGGCGGTTATGCGTGGCAATGATCACCGTCGTCCCTCGGGCGTTGATGAGTTTAAAGAGCTCGATAATTTCTCCTGCCAGTTGAGGATCCATATTTCCGGTGGGTTCATCCGCCAAGAGCACGATAGGGCCATTGACGACAGCACGAGCGATGCACACCCGCTGCTGCTCACCGGCCGACAGCATGGCCGGCCGGCTTTCTTTTCGATGCTCCACGCCGACCGCCTTGAGCGTGTCCAGCACTTTTTTCCGAATATCGTGGTGCGAAATGCCCTGAACCAACAGCGGCATGGCCACATTGTCAAAGACGGTCTTCTTCGGCAGCAACCGGAAATCTTGAAAGACGAATCCCATCGTGCGTCTCAAGTACGGCACTTCAGATGGCGTGAGGCGCGCGACGTTCCGTGTCTGTACGAGAATTTGGCCTTCATCCGGTCGTTCAGTGCCGAAGAGAAGCTTCAGCAGTGTCGTTTTGCCGGCGCCGCTGGCTCCCATCAATAAGACGAACTCACCTTTTTGAATATGAAGATTGACGTCAGAAAGTGCGAGCCGCCCCTCGTAATACTTCGAGACGTGGAAGAGCTGAATCACGATGCGGCCCGGCAAGAAGCGAGCGGCCAAAGGCACGAGGCTTTGCGGTCTCGATCAGATCCATTGCCCATCACCGCTCCCCTCACCACTGCAGTTCATGACCGGGCACTTCAAAGGCATTCTCGATGTGCTGGATGGCCGACGGATCGGCCGAGGCACCGGCGCAGAGCAGGACATCGAACCGGCACGATTGATTCTTCAGTTTATGTTGAGCCAGATAGTGAGCGCCCAGTGTGATCATACGCATCTGCTTGCGGCGATCGACTGCATAAGGCGCACCGCCAAAGGCGTTCGTCCGCCGCGCCTTCACTTCGACGAAGACCACTACGCCGGCCCGCTCCACAACCAGATCCAACTCGCCATAGACCGAGCGGACGTTACGGTCCCGAATGCGGTACCCCTGGCCACGCAGATATTGTTCGGCGGCCGATTCAGCTTGCCGGCCGAACAACTTCGATTTGAGACTCACTCGAACATCTCCCACTGATCGAGCTCCTCGGCTGCTGCAACGGGCCGAAAAGTCTGGCGATGGGCAGTACACGGCCCGTACCGCATAAGCAGGCGGAGGTGCTCCGGCGTGCCGTATCCTTTATGCGCGCCAAAATTGTATTCGGGATATCGCCGGTGATACTCCCGCATCAGCCGATCGCGAATGACTTTGGCGAGGATAGAAGCCGCCGCGATCGAGACGGAAAACCCGTCTCCTTTAATGATCGGGCGTTGCGGCACGGAAAGAGATGGGAGGGAGACCGCATCCAGAAGTAAAAAATCAGGGGAAACCGTCAACGCCCCCACAGCTCGGCACATGGCCTGCCGTGTGGCTTGAAGAATGTTCAAGGTTTCGATTTCGCGCTCGGTGGCCAGACCAACTCCCGTAGCCACCGCCTGTTGGACGATGGCATGGTACAGCCGTTCCCGACCTGCTTCCGTCACTTGCTTCGAATCGTTGAGACCCGGCAGCGCAAAGCGGCGCGGCAAAATCACAATGGCCGCAACGACGGGGCCCGCCAGAGGACCGCGGCCGGCTTCGTCCAGCCCCCCGATGAGCTGATAGCCGCATCTCCTGGCTTCAATTTCAAAGAAGTCGGTTGGCTCCACGGTACTCAGAAAGATCGAAGCAGAGATTCAGGCTGAGGGTAAAACAAAGGGCGAGTGGATGCGAGCCTCAACCTTAGCCTACACCGCGGCTTTCTTCATGTCGCGGCGGGAACCGGCTCGACTGCCACAGTCTCCGCAGGTTTGGCGCGCTTGCGGCCGGCGGCTCCCTTCGCATCCGGCGAGTACTCGCGCTCGCTGACTTTGGCGCCTTTCCCTTTCTTGGTGCGGAGATAGTACAGCTTTGCCCGGCGGACCTTCCCTTGACGCACGACATCGATGCGGGCGATCGTCGGTGAGTGCACCGGAAAAATCCGCTCGACTCCGACGCCATACGAGACTTTGCGCACGTTAAAGGTTTCGCTATTGCGGGCGCCCTTGCGGGCGATCACAAGACCTTCATACACCTGGATCCGCTCTTTTTCACCTTCGACCACTTTGACGTGCACACGGACCGTATCACCGATTTCGAACACCGGCATGGTCTTCTTGGTCAACGATCGTTGGATTCGCTCTAATTGGTTCATGGACATTCCTCCTCTACGCACAACACTGACGGTCTTTTCGTTGTTTCCTGCAGAACCTCATCCAACAATCGCCGGTCCTCTTGGCTCAGCAGCCGATCCTGCAATAACTCGGGGCGTTTGACATAGGTATTACGGAGCGCTTCTTTTCGCCGCCATCGCCTCACGGCCTCGTGGTTGCCGGACAGCAGCACATCGGGCACCGGCATTCCACGCACCTCTGGCGGACGCGTATAGTGGGAACAATCCAGCAGGCCTTCGACAAACGAATCCTGCCGGGCGGAGTCCGGGTCGCCCAGGACGCCAGGAATCAGCCGCACGGCGGCATCCAGCATCACGAGAGCCGGCAACTCCCCATTGGTGACCACATAATCGCCGATGGACACTTCTTCCGCATTGAGGCCGACCCGCACGCGCTCGTCGAATCCTTCATAATGTCCGCAAATGAAGACGATCCGGCCAGAATCACGCTGGAACTCCTCGGCCATCTGCTGAGTGAACGGTCGTCCTTGCGGGGATGGAATGAGAATCCGCATAGCCGGCTCACTTGGACTGAGCTCCTCCCGAAGGCTATCGATGGCGCGCAATACCGGCTCAGCCTTGATAACCATCCCGGCGCCCCCGCCATACGGCGTACCGTCGGCAACCCGATGGCGATCTTGTGTGTAGTCCCGAAGATTGTGGACCTTCACCTCCAGCAGGCCTTTCTCTTGGGCACGTTTGAGCATGCTTTGGCCAAGAACCGGCACAACCATGTCGGGAAACAGTGTGATGATGTCACACTTCATGTTCGTCCCCTACGATATCTGCACGCCGAACGATCATGATCCGTTGAGCGACGTTCATCGAGGCAATGACGGCTTGTCTCCCGGGAACCAACCATTCGCGACCCGACCCGCGCACGACAAACACAGGATGGCTGCCGGTTTCCATAATGTCCTCAAGCGTGCCTAACGGTTGCCCTTGCTCGTCCTTCACTGACATCCCGATCAATTGGAATTCGTAATACTGTCCGTCGGGCAGCGCCGGCACCCGGTCTTCAGGAATCTTCAGCAAGCTGCCCCGAAATGACGCCGCTTCCTCCGGCGTGGAAAACGCCTCCAGGCCGACGACATAGGAATCAAGGTCCTTGCGCACCCGACTGACAACGGTCTCAATCGTTTTACCCGAAGGCGTCTCAATCGTCACTTCGCGCAACCCCTCAAATCGCCCCGGCACGTCGCTGAGCGACTTCACGCGAACATCGCCCTTCACCCCGAAGGACTTGACGATCTGTCCGATAGCCACCAGATCAGACATAAGACAAACGGTAGAACGTAAGAGTCAAAAGTCGGTTTGAAAACTTCTACTTTTTACTTTCAACTTTGTCCTTGTTCAGCAGCCCCGCCCGACGCAGCACGC
>JAICXS010000222.1 GCA_025934615.1 Nitrospiraceae bacterium | reverse complement strand
GTGAGCGTGCCCACGCCGATTTGGTATCGACAACAGGGTGAAATTGCCAAGGCGCTGGGCGCGAAACGGACGGAAGAAGCCGCCTTTCTGCGGATTCGGAATACGCTGGTTAAAGAAGTGAATCAGTATTTTCAGGATGCCGAAACGACGGCCCACTTAATCGAGGTATTCGAGAAAGGGCTGCTCAAGCAAGCCCAAGAAGCGCTCCGCATTGCGCCATTTCGTTTTCAGCAAGGCGCCGTCAGTCTCCTTGAAGTGCTCGACGCTCAGCGCGTGCAGCGGCAGATTTTGTTCGATTACGCCCAGGCGCGCTTTGAGTTGTCCATCGCGCTGACCCGGCTGGAGCGCGCGGTCGGCGGCCCTTTATGAGGTTGCCGAATGAGGTTCATGCATCAAGATGAAGCCCTGCACGAGCGCTGGCGCATCGTTGAGAAATGTTCAAAGGGGCAGCTTGTCTTGTATAGTATCTTTACAACCCCTATGCACGAGCGAAGCCAACAATGGCACGGGCGCACAATTCACCATAAGAGAAGAGCAAGGATAGCCGCGTGACGAGACGATCAAAAAAACGAACCCTTCTGGCGTGTTTATTTGTCCCCATGTGCGGGCTTTTGCTCAATGTGGGATGTGACAGTGCTCCAGAGGCAACGACGGAAGCAAAGGCTACTGAAAAGAAAGCAGATCGGGGTGTCGTCCATCTGACGGCTGAAGAGATTCAGCGTGGCGGTATTGAGGTGAAACCCGCGGCACGCGTGGACTTTCAGATCATTCGTGACTTCCCTGGAACCGTGGTCCCCAATCAGCGCGCCGTGGCCGAGATCACCACCCTGGTTCGGGGCCGGGTCGTGGACGTCTACGTCGATCTTGGCCAGGAAGTCAAAGCCGGCGACCTGCTGGCCATCCTGTACAGCAGCGAACTCGGTTTGGCGCAGTCCGGGTATCTGAAGGCCGTCGCAAAACTCTACGTGGCCGAGCGGGCGTTCAAGCGCGCGCAGTCTCTTCTCGAAGAAAAGGTGATCGGCTTGGCGGAAATGCAGCGCCGCGAGGGCGACATGATCAGCGCCAGAGCGGAGAAGCGCGAGTCGCAGGATCGATTACGGCTGCTGGGAATGAACGATGAACAAATTGCCCGGTTGGATCGCGAGCAGACGATCCAGTCCCATGTGCCGATCGTGGCACCCTTCGATGGACGCATCATCGACCGTAACCTGACCAAGGGAGAAGTCGTGGAGACGATCGAAAAACTGTTTGTCGTCGCCGATCTCTCGGAGGTGTGGGTAATCGCCAATATCCCGGAGAAAGACATTCCCTATATTCATCAAGATCAGTTGAAGCATGGCCAAACGGTCGAGGTCATAGTGACCACGTATCCGGATCAGATTTTCAAAGGTAAAATCACGTATGTCGGCGATGTGCTCGACCCCGCCACCCGAACCATGCGGCTTCGCCTTGAATTGCCGAATACGGATCGGAAGCTCAAGCCGGAAATGTATGCCACGATTCGGGTGTATTCGGATGCCGAGCGAAACGTGCTCGTCGTGCCGGAATCGGCGGTGCAACGGGATCGAGAGAAGAAGTTTGTTTTTGTGCAGCGCGATGCGCAGTCCTTTGAAGCGCGCGACATCAAGCTCGGTCAGTCCAGTCAGGATATGGTGAAAGTTCTTGATGGTCTTCAAGAAGGGGAATCCATCGTGACCCAGGGCGCGTTCGTGCTCAAGTCTGAACTCCTCGGCGAGCAGATCTGATCGAATGCTGGCCTCCCTCCTCGAACTGTCTCTCCGTCAACGTGTCCTCGTCATTGCGCTTGCCTGCATCCTTGCGGCCGGAGGCGTGTACGCGTTTCGCACGATCCCGATCGATGCCTTTCCGGATGTCACCAATGTCTGGGTGCAGGTGGTCACGAAAGCGCCCGGTCTCTCACCGGCCGAAATAGAACGGTTCGTCACGTTTCCCCTTGAACTGCAGCTGACGGGATCGCCGGGACTGGTGGAAATTCGATCGCTCTCGAAGGTCGGCCTTTCGCTCATCGACGTCATTTTTGAAGACAATGTGGATATCTACCTCGCGCGGCAGGTGGTCTTGGAACGCATTCTGGAGGTGCAGGAACAGTTGCCGCCCGGATCCGTTTCTCAGTTGGTGCCGAACAGCACCGGTCTTGGCGAAGTCTTCCAGTATTATCTCGAAGGTCCCCATGATAACGAGCCGGGACACGTCATCACTGAAACGGAACTCACGGAGCGACGGACACTTCAGGACTGGGTGATTCGTCCTCTCCTCAAAGGTCTGCAAGATGTCGTCGACGTCAATGCCATGGGGGGGTTCGTCAAGCAATATCAGGTCATGGTCGAACCAGGGTTGTTGAGGAAATACAACCTTGCCCTGCACGATGTCTTCGAAGCGGTGGCGAACAACAATACCAATGCCGGCGGGAATATTCTCGAAAAGCATGCGGAAAAATACATCGTCCGGGGCGTGGGGCTGATTAAGACGCTAGGGGATATTGAAACGATCGTCATCAAAGAGGTGGGAGGCACGCCCGTCTACATTCGGGATGTCGCCGAAGTACGGATCGGGCAAGCCGTGCGCCATGGGGCGGCTGTCTTGAACGGCGAACGAGAAGTGGTCGCTTCGATTGTGCTCATGCTGCGAGGAGGCAATGCTAGAGCCGTCGTCCAGGCGGTCAAGGATAAAGTCTATGAGATCCATACGAAGCATCTGTTGCCCGACGGCCTCCGGATCGTCCCGTTCTACGACCGCATCGAGCTGATCACTGCCGCGCTTGGGACGGTCTACAAGGCCTTGCTGGAAGGCGTGGTGCTGGTCGTGCTCATCCTGTTTCTCTTCCTGGGGAACGTACGGAGCGCCCTGATTGTCACCGCGACATTGATCATTACGCCGCTGGTCACGTTTATCATCATGGGCGAGGTGGGACTGACCGCCAATCTTATGTCGCTTGGCGGGCTGGTGATTGCCATCGGGATGATGGTCGATGCCTCGGTCGTCGTCGTGGAGAACGTGTTTCGTTTGTTGTCCGAGCATGGCGGCGAACGGCAGGATCGGAAACAACTGGTCGTGCAGGCGGTGAAAGAAGTCGGGCAGCCGGTCATCTTCGGTATTCTGATCATCGTCATCGTGTTCCTGCCGATCCTGTCGCTGCAGGGCATGGAAGGAAAAATGTTCCAGCCCATGGCCTATACGATTATGATCGCGCTGCTTGTGTCGCTCGCGCTCTCGCTGACGCTCTCACCGGTGTTGTGTTCCCTGTTTCTAAAGAGCGGCAGTGAAGAGGACACGTTCTTGTTGCGGTGGGCCAAACGCTTCTACCTGCCGACGCTGCGCTGGGCGCTCGGTCACCGAAAGACGGTCTTAGCGACTGCCGTGGCGCTCCTGGCGAGCACGCTTATGCTGTTTCCGTTTCTCGGCGGCGAGTTCATCCCGATTCTCAACGAGGCGGCACTGACACCGCAGACCATTCGACTCCCGAGCATCTCCCTCGAGAAGTCCATCGAGATCGAAAAAGACATGCAACGGGCCGTGATGGAATTTCCGGAAGTCCGCATGGTGGTCTCCAAGATTGGGCGATCGGAATTGGGGAACGACCCTCAGGAACCGAATTCCAGCGACCCGGTGGTCACGTTAAAACCGATGGACGAATGGACGACGGCGAAGACGAAGCCGGAATTGAACGAGGCGGTCCGAAAGCGCCTCGAGCGGGTCCCGGGCGCAAACTTTCTTTTGAGCCAGCCGATCCAACAGCGTGTGGATGAATTGCTATCCGGCGTGCGGTCGGAAGCGACGGTGAAGATCATGGGAGAAGATCTGTCGGTCCTCAGGCGAACCGCCGAGGACATCCAGGCGATCATGACATCGGTACGGGGAGTGAAAGATGTCCGGGTGGAGCAACTGTTCGGGCAAGCGTATCTGACGATCGATATCGATCGTGGGAAGATTGCCCGCCATGGCATCAACGTGTCGCAAATCCGGGAAATCATCACGACGGCGATCGGCGAGGAATCCGCGACCCGGGTCTATGAAGGACAACGGCGGTTCGATTTGATCGTCCGGTATCCGGAAAAATATCGCAACAGCGTCGAGACGATCAGCAATATCCTGCTCACGACCGCTTCAGGCGCGCTGATTCCGCTCGCCGACCTTGCGAAAGTGGAATTGCTGGAAGGCCCCGCGCTCATTAGCCGGGAGGGGCTGCAACGCCGCATCTACGTCGGTTTTAATACGTTCGGCCGCGACATTGAGAGCATCGTCGCTGAAGCGCAGAAGAAAATCCAGCAGCGGATCGCACTTCCACCCGGATACCATTTCGTGTGGGGCGGTTCCTTCGAGAACATGCAGCGGGCCATGGGGCGCTTGAAAATTATCGTGCCGATTACGATCGGCATCATCTTCATGCTCCTGTTCTCCTCATTTAATTCAGTGCGCTATGCAGCGCTGATTATTCTCAATTTGCCGTTCGCCATGATCGGGGGCATCGTGGCGCTGTGGCTGACCGGAGAATATCTGAGCGTGCCGGCTTCGGTGGGATTCATTAATCTCTTCGGAGTGGCGGTTCTAAACGGAATTGTGCTTGTGTCGTACATTATCAAGTTACGTGAACACGGCGAGCATGGGGACGAGGCGATCATCAAGGGGTGCCTGTTGCGTCTGCGTCCAGTGCTGATGACGGCTCTAGTCGCGTTGCTGGGACTGATTCCGCTGGCGTTGGCCCATGGGATCGGTTCCGAGGTGCAGCGTCCCTTAGCCGTTGTGGTGATCGGCGGC
>JAICXS010000150.1 GCA_025934615.1 Nitrospiraceae bacterium | reverse complement strand
TGGAGGCCGGTCACCGATTACGCGGGCAGCAGGCGGAAGAAGCTCAGGCGCTGCTTCAAGAAGCAGCGGACAGCCGTCCCAAGCTGACAGGACTGGTGAACGGGGAGCGCTGTGCCGAGTTTCGCGATATCGACGATCGGCTTGGCGCGGTCTTGGAGGTGTTCTTCCGGGAGCAATACGTCTGGTTGCCGATCGAGCAAGTGAGGAAGATGAGCATTCCGCCGCCCAGGCAATTGCGCGATCTTCTCTGGATTCCGGCGACAATCGAAACCGGAGAGGGAGCGTCCGGGCAGGTGTACCTTCCCGCCCTCTATGTCGATTCCCATCACGAGAACAATGACCAACTTCGGCTCGGAAGAATGACCGATTGGCGGGGATTGGGCGATGGGCTGGTGGGTGGGGTAGGCCAGAAGATGTTTCTGGTCGATGACCGTGAACTCAGCCTCTTGGAAATCCGAGAAATGGAATTTCAGGTTGAATAAATAAGGCGCTTCCTGAGCACAAGGACGGATATGGCGAAAGCACCGACCATCGACATTGAGGCGATCCTCACGCCGATTCCAGGCGGGAACCCTGCGGGAAAGGACGTTCGCGATGGAAAGGACTTTGAGGCGCTGAAGGAAACACGTCGCCAAGACGAAGCCCTGAGTCAGGGGGACTGGCAGCGAGACGCCAAAGTCGCCGATTGGCCTAAGGCTATTCAGATCGCCGTAAAAATTCTGACCGAGCAAAGCAAGGACCTGCAGGTGGCTGTCTGGCTGGTCGAGGCCCTGATCAAGCGGCATGGGTTTGCCGGCTTGAGGGACGGTCTCAAGATTCTGCTTGGTCTCCATGCGACCTTCTGGGACAGTCTGTATCCTGCGATAGAAGATGGGGACTTGGAATATCGTTCCGGCAAGATCGAGGCGCTCAACAAGCTGCTCCCATTCGCCGTCAACAATACCCCCTTGGTACGGGCGAGCGACGGGTCGTCCTATACGTACATCCACTGGAAGGAATCCCAGGAAATTGAAAACCTCCGCCGCGCTGCGGCCGGTGACAGCGAGAAGCGCCGACAGTTGGAGGAAGCGCTGCAAGAAGGGAAGCTCGAAGGCGAAAAGTTCGACAAGGCGGTAGCCGGGACTCCGTTGACGCATTGCAACGAACTCTTGGAACAACTGTCGGACTGTTGGGACGTCTATGGGCAGCTCGATCAAGTGCTTGAGAATAAATATGGAGAGGCGGCGCCCAGTCTTCGAGCGGTCAAAGACGCCATCGGGGAATGCCGGTTGCTCATGAACGGTATCGTGAAGAAAAAAGGGGGCGTCGGCCTGGGCGCCGCAGAGACTCCTGGGACTGGTCCGGAAGCATCCGGGGTGGCTGGAGCCGAGGCGACCGTCGCCACATTCTCAGGCAGCATGGAACCGCGCGATCGAACCGACGCCCTCCGTCGCCTGACGGCGGTCGCAGAGTTTTTCCGGAAAACCGAACCGCATAGCCCGATTTCGTATTTGGTTCAACGAGCGGCCCGGTGGGGCGAGATGCCGTTGGATGAGTGGCTCCGTGAGGTGATCAAAGACGACTCGGTGTTGGGCGGAGTTCGCGAGACGTTGGGCATCAAAGAGGAGGAGTCATAACCACTCTGCATTGTGTCGAGCAGGCGGGGTGGGCGCGACGTGTGGAACGAACAGGTCTGTATTGGTAACCAGAACGGAGGACTCGCATGGGAAAGGAAAGCACACAACATAAATTGGACCGAGTCAGGCGCCCGCGCGTGCAGATTACCTATGACGTGGAAACCGGCGGCGCGATTGAGATGAAGGAATTGCCCTTCGTGATGGGCATTATGGCCGACCTCTCCGGCAACCCGGAACAGCCGTTGCCGATGGTAAAGGATCCCAAACGCAAGTTCGTCGAAATCGATCGGGATAATTTCGACAGTGTCATGAAAGGGATGGCTCCTCGGCTCGCCTACAAAGTCGACAGCAAGTTGACGGACGACGAGTCGAAAATCGGGGTGGAGCTGAAATTCAACGGCATCGACGATTTCGGGCCGGAACAAGTCGCCGATCAAGTCGAGCCCTTGCGCAAGCTCGTGGAAATCCGCAAGCAGCTGTCGGCCCTCCTCGCGAAGGCGGACGGGAACGACAAACTGGCCGAGAAACTCCAGGAGATCATCAAAGATACCGAACTCCAGCAAAAGATCGGCAAGGAAGCCGGCCTTGCAGAGGGAAAGGAACCGTCCAATGGCTGAAGAAGCGAAACAGGCGCAGGCTGCCGAAGCCACGACCGCTGAAGCAAGCGGAGTGCTCGATCAGATCATCAGCCAAACCAAAATCGGAAAAGACGATTGGGAACGGGATCAATCCCGCCGACAGATCGCCACCCTTGTCGACGAGGTCATGAAGGGGCAGCTCCGAGTGTCGAAAGACCTTGAAGCGACCATCAGCGCCCGCATCGCCGATATCGACCGGCTGTTGACGGCGCAGCTGAACGCGATCATGCATGCGCCTGAATTTCAGAAGCTCGAGGGAGCGTGGCGCGGGCTGCACTATCTGGTAATGCAGTCGGAAACCAGCAGCATGCTCAAATTGCGCGTGCTGAACATCAGCAAGAAAGAACTGGCGAAGGATCTCGAAAAGGCGGCGGAGTTCGACCAAAGCGCCCTCTTTAAAAAGGTCTATGAGGAAGAATATGGGACGTTCGGCGGGGCGCCGTACGGGGCCTTGATCGGCGATTATGAGTTCGGGCGGAATCCCATGGATATCGGATTGCTGGAGAAAATTTCCAATGTGGCCGCCGCTGCCCATGCACCGTTCCTGGCCGCAGCCGATCCAGGGCTGATGGGATTGGAGAGCTTTACCGATCTGCCCAACCCGCGCGACCTGGCCAAGAAATTTGAAACGCCCGACTATGCCAAATGGAAATCCTTCCGCGAGTCGGAGGATTCGCGCTATGTGGGGCTCACCCTGCCGCGGGTCCTCATGCGGCTGCCGTACGGACCGGATACCGTGCCGGTCGAGACCTTCAACTTCAAAGAAGACGTCGACGGCACGGACCATAGCAAGTATCTGTGGGGCAACGCCGCCTATGCGATGGCGACGCGCTTGACCGATTCATTCGCCAAGTATGGGTGGTGCGCGACGATTCGAGGCGTCGAAGGCGGCGGGAAAGTGGAAGGACTGCCGACCCATACCTTCAGCACCGACGATGGAGAGATCGCGATGAAGTGTCCGACGGAGATCGCCATCACCGACCGCCGGGAAAAAGAACTGGCCGATCTGGGGTTCATCCCGTTGGTGCATTGCAAGGGCACCGACTACGCGGCGTTTTTCGGCGCGCAATCAAGCCAGAAACCGAAGAAATACGACACCGATGCCGCGAACGCCAACGCGCGGCTGTCGACCCAGTTGCAGTACCTGTTTGCCATGTCGCGCTTCGCCCATTACTTGAAGGCGATCATGCGGGATAAGATCGGCAGCTTCATGACCCGCAAAGAATGCGAAGTCTATTTGAACCGCTGGATCAGCAACTATGTCGTCAGTTCGGAAGACGCGGGGATGGAGTTGAAGGCGAAGCATCCGCTGAAGGAAGCGCGCGTTGAGGTTGCTGAGATCCCAGGCAAACCGGGCTGCTATCGCGCGGTGTGCTTTCTCAAGCCCCATTTCCAACTGGACGAGCTCACCATCTCGCTCCGGTTGGTGGCCGAATTGCCGCCCCCGGCCAAGTGACATGGCGACAGGCAGGAGGGATTAAGCGATGGTCATCCCGCGACCGTTCGAGACAAAAGAGACAGAGTGAGGCGCAGGCACACAGAACCACCAACTTTTAAACATAGCGACGTTCATCACAGCAGTGTCTGTCATCCCCGAGAAAGCGAGAATCCAGATCAGGACTGGATTCCGGGTCAAGCCCGGAATGACGAAGAGAACAGAACTTATATCGTCATGTATAACCATCAACGCAGGAGGCACTATTATGGCGGAGCAAGAGTATATTTTTCTGAAAATGGACGGCGTCAAGGGCAAGGCGACGAGCGATGGGTTTAAGGACCAGATCGTCTTACAGAATATCCGCTATGGCATCAGTCAGGGCGGGCAGTGGGAAGAGCAAGACAAACTGTCGGGCCGCATTACGACATTTTCCGATCTGTCCTGCGTGAAGCTGATGGATGCGGCCAGCCCTGCGCTCGCGACTGCCTGCGCATTGAAGACACAGTACAACGAGGTCGTCATTTCCGTCACCTCCGGCACCAAACAGGCCTATTATAAGCTCACCTTGGAAAAAGTGATCGTCACCAGCATCGGCACCTCAATCAGCGGCGGGGAATCAGAACCGTCCGAAGCCTTCACTCTCAGTTTTCGCAAGGGAACCTGGGAATACGGCACTGCCAAGGGTGGCTATGACCTCGACAAGAACGTCAAGGTGTAGGTGGGGAAACGGGGACAAGGGACTGACAGGCGACAGGTATAGGGATAGAGATAGAGAACGCGGTCTGCGGCCTTCTAACTCCCTGGGCGGAGGGCCGCGGCTGGTTAAGGGGATAAGAATCGAAGGAGTCATGACGGGAATTGGGTAGCGAAGATCGAAGGGTTCACGGAAGCCCATGTGCGATTGCAATCGTGACTCGCATTATCTGTCGCTTGGCATCTGAATTGCGCCACCTATAAAGGGGTGAAATCATGCCGAAATTATCTCGTGACACGATGATAAAAATTAGAAATGTTATCGTATTCGGAGATAGCCTGTCCGACATAGGAACGAAATGGAAGACTGGGATGGGACAGTTTGCAAAAATAGCCAAGCTGATGTACGTGAACCCTACAGGGAGGTTCAGCGATTGTAGAAACTGGACGGACTTCATGTACGAAGAGGCGACAGGGGGGAGGAGTCTGATTGAGGATACAGCGAAAGAGTCTATCAACAACAGTGAGAGGCATACGACACTCAGCAGTGCCAGCTACATAGACTTGGGCGAGGATTCTTTTATGTACGCAAACTATGCAGAGGGCGGTGCATGCGGCGATAAAGGAGCGTTAGGTTTGGGGACGTTCAAGAAGCAAATCGATGCGTTCGAGAAGCAAATTGGTACGGCTAAAAATGGCTTGGGTAAGCTATTCGAACGATTTTCTCCACGCAGGTACAATAAGATCAATGAAGCACCAAATGATGCTCTATATGATGCTCTATTCGACCCAAAGGCCCCTACGCTTTTCATCATCTGGTTCGGAGCGAATGATTTATTCACAGCGAATCGTGCTTCTACAGAAATGAACCTGGTTGCGAAGGAGGTGGCCAAGACGAATCGGAATAGATTAAAAAAAATTGTGTCAGACTCCCACTTCATTTTCGTCAACTTATCCAGCCCTCTGACGTCGATTCGGTATCAAGAGCAATACAATGCTGCGCGTGAGAAGGCCAACAAGAAGTCGAACAAGAAGTCGAGCTATGAAGTTAGCCTAATAGAACGTCAAACAACAAAGGAGCAAGAAATTGCGACCCTCGGGAATGGAGTAGACCTATTCAATTCGGAGTTACAGAAGCACGCACAAAAGAATGGGGATTCGGTTGTGAAGCTCTGTAATTTTATTACAGAAGATTCTCTTAATGATCTAATCAACAAACGCTCGGACCTTATGGGTGGTGCCGATGATAAGCAAAGCTATAAACACTACAAACCGAGTGAATATAG
>JAICXS010000566.1 GCA_025934615.1 Nitrospiraceae bacterium | reverse complement strand
GCTGATCGGCGAGCTTGCCGAATCCCGTGGTCACCCCGTAGACCGGATCGGGATGAGTAAGAACGCGCTGGATCACGCGGTGGGCGGCCTTCATTCGCCGTGCGGCTTGAGGCGACAACTGGACCGGCCGCTTTTCGTGGACCACGTCGAAAAACTGCGTGGGAGTGAGATCTTCTCCGGTGAGAGACAGCGCGGATGCTCGCGATCGGCGTGCGGCAGGACTCATCGGGCGATTATAGCCCTTTGGCGGTTTCTCATGCTAGGATGCCATCGATGGAGGTACTCTTATCGAAAGAGGTTCTCTCGGGCTTGGTCGTGTTTTCCATCGTTGGATTTATCGGAAGCCTGGTGGCCATTCCGTTGATCCTCGTGCGACTTCCTCCACATTACTTTGACGAACGCCATCCGCGGAAATGGATGGAACATCATCATCCCGCGTTTCGGCTCATCGGTCACGTGCTCAAAAATCTGATCGGATTCGTCCTGCTGGCGGCCGGCATCGCGATGCTGGTTTTGCCCGGACAGGGGATTCTCACCATGCTGATCGGCATTTCCCTGGTCGACTTTCCCGGGAAGCGCCAGTTGGAACGGAAGCTCATTGGTCAACCGGCCGTCCTGAACACCATCAATAAAGTGCGCGAGAAGTTCGGCCAGCCGCCGCTGACCGTCGCGCACGATTCATAGTTATCCGGCACCTTTCGCCATGGCCGAGACTGAAATCCCCACACGCAAGACGCTCTATTTGATCGACGGGAGCGCTTACATTTACCGGGCCTTTTTTGCGTTGCCGCCGCTCTCCAATTCAAAGGGCCAGCAGACGAATGCCGTCTACGGCTTTACCACGATGCTGCTGAAAGTCCTGCGCGAACATACGCCCGATTGCCTGGCGGTCGTGTTCGACGAAAAAGGCCCGACGCAACGGCACGAAGAATTCAAAGCCTACAAAGCGCAGCGGCCGGACATGCCACACGGCATGCAGGCCCAAATTCCGTTGATTCACCGTGTCGTACAAGCAATGGCCGTGCCGGTGATTCGTCAAGTCGGGCTTGAAGCGGATGATCTCATCGGCACGCTGGCGCGCAAAGCCGAAGGAGCAGGGCTTCATGTCGTGATTGTCACCAGCGACAAGGACATGTTTCAACTCCTCTCACCGGCGGTTCGTATTTACGACCCGGTGAAGGATAAATGGTTCGGCGAGGACGAATGTCGAGTGCGGTTCGGCGTGGATCCGGATCGCGTGGTGGAAGTCATGGGCCTGATGGGAGACAGCATCGATAACATTCCGGGGGTCAAGGGCATCGGAGAGAAGACCGCCATCAAACTGATTACCCAGTTCGGAACGATCGAAGCGCTGCTCCGGCGAGTTGAGGAGGTCACGCCGACCAAAGTAAAAAATTTGCTCCTGGAGCAAGCCGATAATGCGCGCTTGAGCCGTCGCCTTGCGACCATTCACGTCGATTGCGCGATCGACTTTGATTGTGACGCGTTCAAGTTGATGCCGCCACCCTCGGAACCGCTCATCGCGCTGTTGCGAGAGTTGGAGTTTTCCACGCTGCTTAAAGCGATTCAGCCCTCG
>JAICXS010000070.1 GCA_025934615.1 Nitrospiraceae bacterium | reverse complement strand
GTATCGAGGAGCGCAGGTTTTTCACTGACCGCATTTAAGCCGTCGGCATCCAAAACAAACGGCTTCTCCATTCGCCTCAGCAACGCGTGCACGAGTACCGAAGTGTCTACGTGCGTCGTGAGGCCGGGGCCGATCGCTACGGCGGTGCGCGCATTCGCGAAAGAGACGAGCTGTTCTAGGCCTGAAGACGCCAAAGTCTTGGCCTCCGTCTCAGGCATGGGCACTGTCATGGCCTCAAGTAGTTTCGCTTCGAGGATAGGATTCACGCTGGCAGGAGTGGCAACCGTGACGAGACCGGTCCCGACTCGGAGTGCTGCAGTGGCAGCCATAACGGCTGCGCCGCTTTTCCCGATTGAGCCGGCAATAATGCCGGCATGTCCGTATGTTCCTTTATGAGTCGAGGGAAGTCGCCTAGGAATGAGCCGGCGAATATCTTCCGGGGCCATCAGTGAGATGTGGCTCTCGATGGAGTCGGTGTAGGCAGGTGGGATGCCAATATCCCAGATAGTCACTTGACCGGCATGATCAATTCCGGGTCCAAGATATAACCCTTTCTTCGGCAACCCAAACGTGACCGTAAGTGAGGCGCGCACCGCCGATCCTAGAACAGCGCCCGTATCGGCATGGATTCCAGAAGGGAGATCAACCGCAACGATGGGACAGTCCTTCTCAGCACCGATTTCATTCAGACAGTTGATGGCGGCCTTGTACATACCGGAAACGGGCGAAGAAAGACCTGTTCCCAACAGCGCATCGACAACAAGTTCGGCAGATTGAAGCTCCAAACGAAGCCGATCAGGATTCGGATTCACATAGAGGCAGGCGGAACCTGCTGCAGCAGCAAAACGCCGATACATCCGACGTGCATCGCCCTGTAGATCTTTGGCTTGAGCAAAAAGGAGAACGGAGGGGCGGGCTCGTTTTCGCCGAAGCAGACGCGCCACGACAAATCCATCCCCGCCATTGTTCCCCTTACCGCATAGGATCGTCACACGTTTATTAGCCAGTGGACCATATGTGCGCTCCATGACCGTGACGACTCCCGTCCCCGCCTGTTCCATCAATGTCAGGACAGGGATATGGGCTTCCGCAATAGTGCGGCGGTCCAAAGCCTGCATTTGTGCAGCAGTCACGACTTTCATGTGGCCGGATATCAATCAACGGCGGTGGTTGGTCTCGGTGCTCCCTGCGTGTCGTTTGTGAGAATCACTTCGGCCATGGCATAGTCTCCGTCATGCGACAGGCTCACATAAATACAAGTGACGCCAGCTTGTTGGGCCAACGTGGCAGTGCGGCCTTGGACTGTCGCTATCGGCCTTCCATGAATATCGTTCAGCACTTGAATGTCCTGCCAGCTTACCCCGGCGGTCCACCCCGTGCCTAAGGCTTTGAGCATCGCTTCTTTGGCTGCAAACCGTCCGGCGAGCGAGGCGTAAGGGCACGCTCGACCAAAGCTCACTCGGCGTTCCTCTTCCGTATAGACGCGCTGGAGGAATCGACCTTGCCACCGTCGCGCAATGGCTTCAACGCGGGCGATTTTGACGAGATCGAGTCCAATTCCGACGATGGGCATAGCGACGAGGGGATTAGTTCAAGAGGTGCTTCATTTCTCGCACGGCCTGATCCAGACCGACAAAGACGGCGCGGGAAATAATACTATGGCCGATGTTGTACTCGACAATTTCTGCTATTTGGGTCAGCCGTTTCACATTGCGGTAGGTGAGCCCGTGGCCCGCACTGACGCCCATGCCAAGTTTGTAGGCCAGCTTGGCGGCTTGGGCTACGGATTCTAGCGCGGACTGTTCTTCTTTCAGGAGACGCGCATTCGCGTAGCGCCCGGTATGAAGCTCGACATAATCAGCGGCAATCTTATGGGCGGCTTTGATTTGATCGAGGTCCGGTTCAATAAAGAGACTGACTGGGATTCCACTGTCGTGGAGGAGGTCGACCAACGTTTTGATCCGCTCGCGCTGCCCCGCTACTTCGAGCCCGCCTTCTGTTGTCAGTTCCTGTCGCCGCTCAGGCACCAAGGTCACCAGATGTGGTTTGACGCTGAGAGCGATTTTGACCATTGCTTCATCGGCCGCAATTTCTAGATCGAGCTTGGTCTGAAGGGTCTGCCGGAGAATCGTCAGATCCCGATCTTGAATATGCCGCCGGTCCTCCCGAAGATGCACGACCAAGCCGTCTGCCCCAGCCAGTTCGACGAGGACCGCGGCTGCGACGGGATCCGGTTCATTCCCTCCGCGGGCCTGCCGGAGCGTCGCCACATGATCGATATTGACTCCAAGCCTCGGCATCCTGGTATGATTCCTCCTGTCTTTGCAAAAACTTACACGTCATTATGTCAAAAAAGGAGAAGGGGAACAAGCACGAACAGAATGACATTGTGCACTGCATTGAAGGGATGATGGCTACGACGTGCTCAGGGCCGCTTCGACAGAAACAGATTCTTCGAGCAGTAGAATAAATTGACTGAATTTACCGTGCTGCATTACAATTGTGACCGCTTCCCCCATGCTCATCTGTTTAGAGTAGCTCGACTATTGAGGAATCGTGCACGAATTTTATCGTCTTAAACGGCTTCCCCCGTATGTGTTTGCGCAGGTCCAGGCCCTCAAACTCGAGGCTCGGCACCGCGGCGAGGACATCATCGATTTTGGAATGGGGAATCCCGACCAGCCGACGCCGCCCCACATTGTCGATAAACTGATCGAAGTCGTCCGGAACAGCAAGAATCATCGCTATTCCGCCTCCCGAGGGATCACGCGCCTTCGCCATGCCATCACGGCTTGGTACAAGCGAAACTATGATGTCGATCTCGATCCGGAGACAGAGGCCATCGTGACAATCGGCTCCAAGGAAGGAATCGCTCATTTGGCTCTAGCCATGGTCGGTCCCGGCGATGTTGTCTTAACGCCCACACCGACCTACCCGATTCACATGTACAGTGTAATCATCGCTGGCGGTGAGGTGCGCGGCATTGAACTGCGACAGGATAGCGATTTTTTCGATGATCTCATGCGAGTCTATCGGCAAACACAACCACGGCCACGCATTTTAATTCTAAACTTTCCGCATAATCCCACCACAGCCGTCGTCGACTTGGAATTTTTCAAAAAGATCGTCGCGTTTGCGAAAGAACACGATGTCATCGTGGTGCATGATTTGGCCTATGCCGATATCGTGTTTGATGGTTATCGCGCTCCCAGCTTGCTGCAAGTCCCCGAGGCTAAAGACATCGGCGTGGAGTTCTACACCCTCTCCAAAAGCTATAACATGCCGGGATGGCGTGTCGGTTTCTGCGTCGGCAACCGCGAAGTGATCGGTGCGCTCGCAAAAATTAAAAGCTATCTCGATTACGGAATCTTTCAACCGGTCCAGATTGCCAGTATCATTGCCCTCAATGGCCCGCAAGATTGCGTCAAGGACACGGTGATGCGCTATCAGCGCCGTCGCGATGTGCTGGTCGGCGGGTTGAATCGCATCGGATGGTCGGTGCAGAAGCCCCGGGCAACGATGTTCGTCTGGGCACGAATTCCTATTCCCTATCGCGGCATGGGATCGCTTGAATTCTCAAAACTCTTGCTGCGTGATGCGAAGGTTGCCGTGTCGCCCGGGATTGGGTTTGGCGAAGGCGGAGACGAATATGTTCGCTTCGGCCTGGTGGAGAATGAACATCGGACTAGGCAAGCCGTGCGCGGGATCAAAAAAGCCCTCAAGCTGGATGGGCCTGAGTCATGAAGAAGACGTCAATTTCTGTCGGCATGGTGGGCTTCGGGACGGTCGGTGCCGGCGTGGCCAAGATTCTATTGAATAACGCACATCTTATCCGCCGCCGGGTCGGTGTTCTGGTTGAGCTAGTCCGGATCGCTGATCTGGATACGACGCGCGATCGTGGGGTCCAATTGCCGCCGGGCATGCTGACCACGGATCTTCGGCAGATCTTGGACGATCCTTCCATCGATATCGTGTTGGAATTGATCGGCGGGTATGATGCTGCCAAGCGTCTCATTGTAGAGGCGATGGCAAAAGGCAAACAGGTAGTGACGGCCAATAAGGCCTTGTTGGCCGTTCATGGCGAAGAGCTGTTCGACATGGCGGTTCGCCATCGCGTCGATCTCGGATTCGAGGCCAGTGTCGGCGGCGGTATCCCGGTGATCCGCGCGTTGACCCAGGGATTGGCGGGCAATGCCCTCCTGTCGATGTACGGCATCATCAATGGCACCTCGAACTATATTTTAAGCCGCATGACACGCGAGGGTCAGGACTTTCGTGCCGTGCTCGCTGATGCGCAACGGGCCGGCTATGCCGAAGCAGATCCGACGTTCGATGTGGCCGGCATCGATTCCGCACACAAATTGACGATTATGGTGACCTTGGCATATGGCGCGCCGGTGAATTTTAAAGAAATCTACACTGAAGGCATTACGCATCTGACGCCTGTCGATATCGCCTATGCCCGTGAATTCGGATATACGATTAAGCTCCTCGGCATTGCAAAATGGCAAGAAAATGATATTGAAGCAAGAGTCCATCCAACCATGATTCCTTCGGACTCCCCAGTCGCGCAAGTCGATGGCGTATATAATGCCATTCAATTGGTGGGTGACGCTGTGGGAGACATTGTTCTGTTTGGACAAGGCGCGGGATCGCTCCCCACGGGAAGCGCCGTCGTGAGCGATATTATCGATCTTGCGCGTAATGTCCTGGCCGGTGCGTCGGGGCGCGTGCCGGCGGCCTCCTTTCAACAGGATCAGCGCCGGCCCCTGAGAATCCGCCCCATGGAAGAAATCAGTTCGTTGTACTACCTGCGCTTCATGGTCGTGGACCGCCCGGGCGTGCTGTCGAAGATTGCCGGCGTGTTAGGACAACAGGGCATCAGCATTTCTTCCGTCATTCAAAAGGGACGCCAGGAAGGTCAAACCGTGCCCGTCGTCATCATGACGCACACGGCGCGAGAGCGCGACGTACAGTCGGCCTTACATGAGATCAATCGCATGCCGTTTATTTCCGAACCTACCACGTTGATTCGCGTCGAGGGGCACGACGAATAATCCCATGCGCCCCTTCATGTTGGCTTGCCCTCACGCTTTTGATGCTACTGTGGTGCTGCACCTATGATCCGCTGGCGCGGGGTCATCGAGGAGTATCGTAAATTTCTCCCGATCACGGAGAAGACTCCGGTCATTACATTGGGTGAAGGCAATACACCGCTCATTCATGCCACGCGGCTTGCGAAACAGATTGCACCCGGCATTCAGCTGTATCTGAAGTTTGAGGGGGCAAACCCAACCGGATCATTTAAAGATCGCGGGATGACGATGGCAATCTCCAAGGCGGTCGAGGCCGGAGCTCGAGCGGTCATCTGTGCGTCGACCGGCAATACGTCGGCATCGGCGGCCGCCTATGGCGCGCGGGCCGGTTTGGACGTATATGTGTTGATTCCAGCGGGAAAGATTGCATTGGGAAAACTCTCTCAAGCCATGATGCATCAGGCTACCGTCATCCAAATCGAAGGCAACTTCGATCAGGCGCTGAAAATCGTGAAGGACATTGCGGAGACTCACAAGATCGAACTGGTGAATTCCATCAATCCCTATCGGATCGAAGGGCAGAAGACCGCCGCGATGGAGATCTGCGATCAACTCGGCCACGCTCCAATGATGCACGTATTGCCGGTCGGCAATGCCGGCAACATTACGGCGTACTGGAAGGGCTATAAAGAATACCGTACGGCCGGCCAAATCGACCGCCTGCCGCGGATGATGGGATTTCAAGCGGCCGGAGCGGCTCCCATAGTCCATGGCCGAATCGTCGACGATCCGCAAACGGTCGCGACGGCCATCAGAATCGGGAATCCAGCCAGTTGGAAAGGATCCCTACAAGCGATCGACGAGTCGTCCGGCGGCATCGATCTCGTGACGGACGAGGAAATTCTGGAGGCGTATCGTCTTGTAGCTGCGGTGGAGGGAGTCTTCTGCGAACCAGCATCAGCCGCGTCCGTAGCGGGCGTCATGAAGTTGCAACGAACCGGCGCCCTACGTGATGGCGAGACGGTCGTCTGCACCTTGACTGGACACGGGTTGAAAGATCCGGATACGGCCATCTCAGTCTCACATCCACCACAGACAGTCCGAGCGACTCGCGAGGATGTCATCCGCGTGTTAAGTATGTGAAGTAGGAGGTTATGAAGTACATCATTATTCATGGTGAAGGATTCGCCGATGCTCCATCCGAAAAGTTAGGCGGACGCACGCCATTACAGGCGGCGGCGACCCCCAATATGGATCGGCTGGCGAGCGGCGGAGAACTCGGTTTGGCCGCGCTGGCCGCCGATGTGCCTGTTGGCGGAAGCGATGTGATGGCGTTGGCGCTGCTGGGCTATGATCCTCGTAAAGTCCATTCAGGTCCTGCGCCATTCGAAGCCGTCGGCCAAGGCATTGCCGTGGATGAGCAGGATGTCGTGTTTCGGTGCAGCATGGTCACCCTTCGTGCCGGCACGCCGGGCACCGGGACGAAGCTGGACGTCAAAAAACTCGGCCCGTCGGTTGTGTTGGACGATGACGGTGCGACCGGCCTCGAAGAGGACGATGCCCGCGAACTCATCGAAGCGATCAACGAACAGCTTGGTTCCGAATCGGTCCAATTCTATCCCGGAGCGGGGCACCGGCATCTCATGGTCTGGGTGGGAGGAAAATCGCGCGCGGTCTGTACCGAACCGCACGAGGTAGTTGGGAAGCCTATTGGCGAATATCTGCCGACCGGGGATGGCTCAGACATTTTGCGGAAACTGATGGAGGCGTCCCTCAACATTTTGAGCGCCCATCCAGTGAATGATGCGCGTAGTGAGGCCGGCCTTAAACCAATTAACTGTCTTTGGTTGTCGGGGCAGGGCCGCAGGCCTCAACTGGCCACGCTTTTCGAAGAGCGTCAGGTGTCGGGTACGATGATTTCCACGAGCGATGTCCATCGAGGCATCGGGCTCTGTGCAGGTCTGGAGGCCATCGATCCCGATCTCTTGGTGGAATCGGGTGGTACGGATCTTCAGAGTCGAGGTGAGGCGGCGTTACGGGAGCTGACCAAGAAAGACTTGGTGTACGTTCATGTGCCGATACCCTCCGCGATGGGAACCGATATCGATCCCAAAGAGAAAGTCAACCTTATCGAAGCATGTGACGAAAAAATCGTTGGGCCGATGCACCAGCGGCTCGATAAGCTTGGTCCCCATCGCATGGTCCTGCTGTGCGAGACATGGCGGCCTCCAGGGAGCCGGATGGTGACGCACGGCCTCTCCCCGTATGTGTTTTATGAGGGCCCGACACCAACGAAACAAACACGGGGATTCAATGAACCTGAGGCTGAAATAGAAGCGGAAAAGGCAGGTGCCCGCGATGCCTCCAAGTTTATGGCACGATTGGTTCCCAGAGTATAAGCATGGCCCTGATCGTTCAGAAATTCGGAGGGACTTCGGTCGGCAGCATTGAACGCATTCGCCGTGTAGCGGAACGCGTGATGTCCTTCCAGCAAGCGGGCCATTCGCCGGTCGTCGTGCTCTCGGCCATGAGCGGTGAGACCGATCGATTGACGAAGCTGGCGCATGAGGTGACGTCTTGCCCCGACGATCGCGAAATGGATATGCTGCTGTCGACGGGCGAGCGGGTCACCATCGCGCTGCTCGCGATGGAGCTCCGTGGGCGAGGGATAAATGCCCGTTCATTTACCGGTCGCCAAGTCGGCATCATCACGGATAGCTCGCATACCAAGGCACGCATTGCCCGGATTACGGCGGATCGAATTAAAGAAGCGCTAGGGGAAGGAATTATTCCTATTGTCGCCGGGTTTCAGGGCATCAACGAACAGTCAGATGTGACCACGCTGGGACGAGGCGGATCGGATTTGACGGCAGTGGCGCTGGCTGCAGCCCTCAAAG
>JAICXS010000514.1 GCA_025934615.1 Nitrospiraceae bacterium | reverse complement strand
GGCGCCTGTCTGGCGGCGTGTACGTCTCACGAAGTCTCCAAGGGATTTCTTGGGCCGGCAGCCTTGGCCAAGGCCGATCGCTTTCTTGAGGACCCGCGCGAGCCCGAAGCAGCCAAGCGTCTGCGGCTGAAAGAACTGGATCAGCCGAACGGCGTGTGGGATTGTGTACGGTGTAATTACTGCGTGGAAGTATGCCCGAAAGATGTGAGGCCGATGGAGGCCATCGTCCGACTCCGCCGAGGTGCGCTGGGCAGAGGACTGACGGCGAGCGGCGGCGCGCGGCACATTCAAGGCTTTGTGCAATTGATTCAGCATGAAGGGCGGTTGAATGAAGCCGTGATGCCGCTCAAGGTGATCGGGTGGAATCTCGCGCGGCTGCTCCACGTGCTTCCGCTGGGTGTGAGAATGTGGCTGAAAGGAAAAGTGCCGAATCCGTTTACTCCTCCCATTCCAGGTATTTCGCAGATCCGCTCGATCTTCGCATCCCGGGTACGCCGGAATATGTCATAAACCGACATGCCTGCTTCATTTCGAATCCTGGACGATATCGCCATAGCCGATGTCGCGTTCGAGGCAACTGGGGAAAGCCTATCGGAACTATTTGTCGCGGCCGCGCAAGCGGTCATCGAGATCGTCGCGAATCCGACAACGATCGCGAAGACCTGGCATCGCACAATTGAGAGAGAGGACGACCAGGTTGGCGATTTGTTATTCGATTGGCTGTCTGAAATAGTGTATTTGAAGGATGCAGAAGGCGTTGTATTCTGCGGAGCCATGGCCTCCGCCGTCCACGATTCGGTGCATCAGTGCTGGCGCCTGCACGGAGAACTTCTCGGCGAGACAATCGATCCAGCCCGGCATGAATTACGATCGGATGTTAAAGCCGTGACGAGACACCTGTATGAGGTCCGTGAGGACGGCGGACAATGGAAGGCGCGGGTCGTGTTGGATATTTGAATGGACCTCGTACCTTAAACTTTGAGAATGCCTATGGAACTGAACACCCATATGACCGTCAACCGCATCACCGATCAAATTTGGGAAATTCCTCTCTCTGAGAAAGACGGCATGCGCGTGCCGGCCCGTATCTATGCGACTGAAAGCATCTTGTCCGATATGGACAGCGGCGTGTTCGAGCAAGTCACGAATGTCGCCTGTTTGCCGGGCATCCGTCGCTATGCCCTCTGCATGCCGGATGGACATTGGGGGTATGGATTTCCAATCGGCGGTGTGGCGGCCTTCGATCCCGATGAAGGGATCATTTCTCCCGGTGGCGTCGGCTATGATGTCAATTGCGGAATGCGGCTCATTCGCACCGATCTCACCCTCTCGGATGTGAAACCTCGTCTGGGGAATCTCATGACCGAGTTGTTTCGGACAGTGCCGGCCGGTGTCGGTTCGAAGGGCTCGGTGCGACTCAATCGGCGCAACTTTGATGACGTCATGCGCAAAGGTGCGAAGTGGTGTGTGGAACGCGGATATGGATGGACGGAGGATTTGGAACGGATCGAGGAACGCGGGTGCATCGGCGGCGCCGATCCGTCGCACGTCAGCGATCGGGCCGTCGAGCGTGGCCATAGCCAACTGGGGACGTTGGGAGCGGGGAATCATTATCTTGAAGTGCAAGTCGTGTCGAATCACCGAATTTTCGATCTGGAGACTGCTGCTGCGTTCGGCATCACCGGCCACGAACAGATCGTCGTGATGGTCCACTGCGGATCCCGAGGATTCGGCCACCAGATTGCGAGCGATTATCTTAAGTCATTCGAGAAGGCCATGCGCCGGTATGGGATGACTGTGAAAGACCCGCAACTCGCGTGCGCTCCATTCCGTTCTCCGGAAGGGCAGGATTATTTTTCGGCTATGAACTGCGCGGCCAATAGTGCGTTTGCCAATCGTCAGGTCATTACGCATCACATCAGAGAGGCGTTTATGACGGTCTTCGGATCGTCCGCTGAAGCACTCGGCATGCAGGTGATTTACGATGTGGCGCACAACATTGCCAAGGTCGAGCGGTACGCAGGAGGCGATCTGGTGGTTCATCGCAAAGGATCGACACGCGCCTTCGGGCCGGGCCGTCT
>JAICXS010000539.1 GCA_025934615.1 Nitrospiraceae bacterium | reverse complement strand
TTTTAGCTTCAGCACCACCTGAGCCACTCGGCGGCAGAGAGGCGAAAGGCTGATCAGATTCTTCCATAATGGCTAATGAGGACATGACCATATCAGAGAGTTCCTATGTGCTTGTGGTCGATGACGATGAGGCAACGCGGTATGCCCTTCCTCAACTTATTCGGCATCACCGGCCCATGCTGCTTGTTGAAACAGCCGGCAGTGTGGAGGAGACGATGCAACTCCTCGCTGAGCGAAACGTTCTGACCATTATTTCCGATGTGCGCATGCCCCAGGAGGACGGCATACGATTAATGCGACGGGTCCGTGAAAAAGGCTATCGAATACCGGTCATTGTCATGACCGCTGACGTGACGGATGCCATAGAAGATCAATCATTCGCAGCCGGGGCATATGCCTTCTTACGAAAGCCGCTGGTCGCCAAACAGTTTCTTGATGCGCTGGATTATGCTGTCCATTATCCAAGGACAGCGCTCTACTAAAACACGCCTTCCGGCTTGGTTCTGAACACGGGTTGGCCTCCGCAAATCACCAGGCGCTTACGTCGGTCGGCTTCGTTCGGTGTTTCAACTCAAAGTTGCGCCATGTATCTCGTGGGAGCATCGGCACGCAACGCAATCACGCTCGATACTTTTGGATAACAATGGCTGTAGAATTGCCGGGAGAAGTTTAAGAGACGGGAGGAACCGATTACGCAGGCAGCTTCCTGGCTTGCTGCAGGTCCTCAGCGAGTCGCATGTTGTCGGCCCGCAGCTGCTTCACTTCCTTTTCCAATTCGATCATTTTTAACTCGCGATTCACCACGGCATCATGAAAGTCTTCAAGCTCTTGAATTTTATCCTCCAGGGTTTCACGGGTCTGTTCAAGCTCGCGGATCAGCTCTTCTCGTTCCTCTTCAACTTTCTTCCGGTCAGTAATGTCGCGCGTAAAGCATCGTGTGTGAATGAAATCGTCCTGCTTCCATAGCACATTCGACGTGATGAGAACATACTTGATGGAGCCGTCTTTTGCGCGCAGCCGCGCCTCGTAATTTTTAAGTACCTCCTTTCGGCTCAATCGATTCAGAATGTCTTGGATCACCGGCCCGTCGACATGGAACTCGCTAATGTGATGGCCGATGTATTCCGCGCGAGTATACCCGAGAAGGTCTAACTCCGCTTGATTGGCATTGAGAATGACGCCGTCCGGACCGACAAAGTGCAATCCAAGGGCGCCATTTTCAAACAGATCGATGAAGTCGTTCGACTCATCGGAGAATCGATCGAGATTGGCCGGCATAGTCAAACCAATATGCCTCAAGGTTAAGGCATCACTCTACGACAAACGAGGGGTGAAACACCACCAGCCTGTAACCCTGGTAGGTCTATAGGTCTAGACGAATCCGCCGAGATCGTCCCTGTAGTGATCTGACCGACATCCAACTCCAATACGACCGGGTAGTGATCGGCCGATCACTACAAGACGACCGCTACGCACTGTTGCCTTTGCCTGCTAGGTACAGACGGGAAACGTACCAAGGGAGAAGACGTGTATCAAGCGGACGTCCATCGGACTGCAATATCGCTACGGATCTCCTGGTTAAGCGGCAGTTCCACATTTCCACGCGCTCTTAGCCGCCGTCCATCCCGAAGTAGGTGCCGATGCCGTAACGCTCGAAGAATGCCGTCAGCAGCGAGACACGATCGAGATACATCAAAACGCCCATCATCATCAACACCGCGCCGCTCATGCCGCTGACGAGGCGTAGGTAGCTCTTCATCCGGTGAAAGCATGAGAGAAAGCGATTCAGCGCCACTGAGGCGATCAGAAGCGGCGTGCCCAATCCTAACGAATAAAACGCCAAT
>JAICXS010000517.1 GCA_025934615.1 Nitrospiraceae bacterium | reverse complement strand
GTTAAACGCTGAATCCCGGCGCGCTTAACCACGCTCTTCCAAACACCATGAACGTCGTCATAGCGGCGATAGAGAAACACTGGCCGGTCTTTCATCTTCGGAATGTTCGCCATGGCCGCGACCAGCATCTCGGGAAGATGCGCCTTTCGCTCTGACGATACTTTGCTTTGTCGTATGATTACGGACCCGGCCTTCAAGTCCACGTCGCTCCATTGCACGGTAAGCGCCTCGCTTGGTCGCGCGCCGGTTAAAAACATGAATAGCGCGAGCGCTCCGAGCTGTGGAGATGCGTGATTTCGGAAGGTTTCAACCCATTCGAGCGTTGCCGGTTCTTTGATTTTGGTCTCTTCCTTGAACCGCTTCACTCTGATGCGCTGGCATAGCTCTAGCTCAGCAGCATGATTGATGATTGCCTGCGCCGGAATAATGCCCATTCGGTTGCGGCTGGCCCCGCTACAATGCGAAAAGAGCGCGGTTGCCATCTGTCGGATGGCTCCCGGTGTAATGTCCTTCACCAGTGTATCTTTGAAATAATCCTCGATAGGTGCCAGAAACCTGTCTGATTTGCCGGCTGCTCGATAGGCGAGGGCAGCTTGTGCGAATGTCAGGACTGCTTGCGGTCCATCGAAACCACATTTCCATTGCTTGACTTCGATCTCGGCAATCTGCCGCGCGGCAATCGCTTTGTCCGTTGTTTTACAAGACCCGCGAAGTCGCCTCCCGGCAACCGTGCCCCGGAAGTGCCATATCTGATTGCGTTGGTAGAGTTTGAGGGGCATAGCTTAGTCGCCTCTAGGATAGCCTCAACGTCTTGGGGTAGCAGGGCCATACGATTGCCCAAAATCCGACAGGCTCCAAGCTCTTTAGCTTTATTCCTGACGCGCCGTTCCGACCAGCCGAGCCGTTGGGCTAATTCGGCTGGTGTCGTCACCTCCGGTAGCGCCGTCCTGCTCATCGCGGCTCCTGAGCGGGGGATGGCCGCTCCTCACGGTCAGATGCTGCGGGAGGCGATGGGAGCGGCATCCACCACCCTCCCTCTTCAAAGCATTCGCGGTACTCCGGCCACTTGATAACCGTCGTTGTATCCAGCGATGCCCATAGAATTTCAGTGCCATCACGTGGAGCAGAGTCCATCGGCTGCCAGCCTTGCAGCGCCACGCCATCCACGGCTAGGGCGGCGGTGAGGGCGTCGCGAGCAGTCTTGAGCGGATTGTCCTGCGCGATACCTTCGCGCATGGCTTCTGCCGCCGCCTCTATAGCTCTCGGGGAGAAGGTCATTAGAAATCTCCAGTCCCGGCCGCGAGACGTCGGATGGCGTCTGCCGCTTCATCGTTACTCCAAACGAGATGTTCAGATTCTTCGAAGTGTTTCGCCGCCCGCTCATACGCCTCGTCGCGCTCTTGCCGAAGCGTGTCAGCCGCTGCTTTGGCTACATCGCGCAGGCTTGTCAGTTGCGCGGCTTGTCGCTCGCACTGGCCTTTCCACATGTCGCGGTTGCGCTCGTAATGCTCCAACTCCTTCATCCTCGCACTGATGGCATCGAGTTCATCCAGCCCGATCTTGCAATCAAGAGGGCTGAGTCCTGAATTGTTGTGGCCGCGTCGCAGCCTCTCACTAAGCCGAGTAATGTCGTCGCGCGGGGTGGTGGGGGATGTCATGGCTCAAAAATCCTTATTGCATCCGACCATGGGGCAATTATAGACGGGAGGATTGGCATCAGAACAATCTCCGCCGCATTTGTGGCATTGCTCAATCTTCGACTGCCACCCGCGATCTCCGCGCGTTGACCTCAACTCCTGGTCCACAACCATCCAAGCCGTCACGCCCCTATCGGCGCAAATATCGTCAGGATCGATGCCACGACGGGCGCATTCTTCACGCGCCTCGGCCTCACGCTCTTGCTCCGGCGTGATGTCGTGATAACCAGAGTCGATCATGTGGTCTCCGTAGGTGATGCCCATCACTCGCCCCTCTTTCTGCTGGCGTCCTCGGATTGCGCGAGAGCGGCGCGGCCGGTGTGGGTGATGACGTAGCCGCC
>JAICXS010000071.1 GCA_025934615.1 Nitrospiraceae bacterium | reverse complement strand
GACATCGGCTCATTCATCTCTATTTGCGTGTAGAATGATGAATTGTAAAGAAGCCGTCTGCGCTTTGTAAACTAAACTCTCATGCAGATCCGCTCGTCTCTCCTTGACCCATGCTTCACACAACCGTTACTCTGTCGGACCCTCACTGACTCTTGAACGCTGTGAGAACGATGACACACCAGATCGACTCAAGTGCAAAGCAAAACGCCGGCGCGCCACTAACCGGCTTCTGGTATCCCGCGCTGCTGACGTCCGACGTGCCGGGGGGGACGATGAAGGCGCAAATGCTGCTCGGCATGCCGCTCGTCATCTGTCGGGATAAACAAGGCGGTGTTGCCGCGCTCCGGGATATTTGCCCGCATCGCGCCATGCCGCTTTCGTTTGGATGCTTCGATGGCCAGCGGATCGAATGCTCATACCACGGCTGGCAGTTCGATATGACGGGGACGTGCCGGCATATTCCCGCTCTGGTCGAAGGTTCGCCGCTGAATCCCGAGAAAATCGGCGTGACGACCTACCCGTGCCGCGATCAAGACGGCTATATCTGGGTCTACATCGCCGACAGTCAGGGCATTCCGAAGACTATTCCGGACGTGCCTCGATTGCCGGTATTATCCGAACCCTTCAGCCGTCTCCATATTTCCACCACTTTGAAATGTACGATCGATAACGGTATCGTAGGCCTCATGGATCCCGCACATGGTCCCTTCGTTCATCAAAGTGTATGGTGGCGAAGCCGTGACAGCATCCACGAGAAGGCCAAGACCTTTGAGCCCATCCCGAATGGATTCCGAATGAAAGCCCATGCGCCATCGCGAAACAGCGGCCCTTATAAATTGTTGGGACTTTCGGGGCCCATGACCACGACGATTGATTTCATCTTGCCGAATCTGCGCTTGGAGTTGGTCCAGGCCGGGCGCTGGTGGATCTCTACGCGTGCGACGGTGACACCCATCTCGCCGGAGGAATGTCGGATCGATTTCTGTGCGGCGTGGAATTTCTTGCGGTGGCTGCCCTTTTCAAAAACGCTCTTTCGCGTCTTCGCACGTACTTTTTTGAATCAGGACAGTCGGGTGATGGAGCAACAATCGGTGGGATTGAAGCACTCCCCGCCCATGATGCTGATCGACGATGCCGATACGCCGGCCAAATGGTATTTCAAGCTGAAGGCGGCGTATTTGACCGCCCGCCAGCACGGTGGCCCGCTCGATCATCCGCTGAAAGAACCGGTCACATTAAGATGGAGAAGTTAGGTGCTCAGTTTCGAGAAGGCTAAAACGAAGAACTCAACAGCAAAACCTTAAGGCAAGGTCATGGATTCGCCGCACAAAGAGAGTTTAGAAAAGATGTGGAAGTTCGTGAAGGGCTTTGCCGACAAAAGCGGCACGACCTTTCACCCGACCCCGGGCGTCACCGATTCTGTGGTCAACGGCCTGGCCGCGCATGTCGATGAGCTGGGTAAGCCCCTTTGCCCGTGCAATTTTTACAAGGACAAGGAAGCCGAAGCGAAGTTGCGGCGATGGATTTGCGCCTGCGATGAAATGCAGATCTACAAATATTGCCACTGCCTCTTGTTCGTGCGCGGGGATGGCATGCCGATTACCGAATATCTGCCGGAAGACCACGAGGGACGGCAGATCTACGGCCTCATCGCCGATCCGACGCCGGACAAAGGGCGCGCACTCCGCCATCGCGCGCCCGCGGCTATTGCCACGACCGCTACCGCGGACGGTACGCCGTCGAAACGCATCCCGAATCAATAGAGACGATTGAAACCGCGCCCGTTCGCTCTCTTCCTGCTAATTGCGCTCTTCTCGCTCGTTTGTGTTACGTTGACGTATCGCTTCATTGCCATGGTTCCTCTCGACCCAACACAGTTCCCCCCCGTCTCCGACTCGGCGAAACGTCTCCATGCACATGTGCAATGGCTGGCGAGTGCTGATCTCAAAGGTCGAAAGCCGGGCACGCCGGGCCATCGGAAAGCCGCCGACTACATCGTGACCGCGTTTCAGAACGCCGGTCTTCAACCGCTCGCTTCATTGAACGGCTATCGGCAGACTGTCTCTCAAGAACTGGGCGATAACCTTATCGGCATCCGGCCCGCGTTGAATTCCCTTGGGTCTAGGTGGATTCTCATCGGAGCCCATTACGACCATCTCGGCGGGACCTATCTCGGCGCCGACGATAATGCCTCGGCAGTGGGAATTCTCTTGGAACTTGCCCGATCGTCGTCCTCTCTCACCCACCATTCCGTCATCTTTGCCGCATTTAATACGGAAGAAGCCCCATATATCCGAACCGGGCTGATGGGCTCTCAGTATTTTACGGATCATCTCCCCGCCGAGATCGGCTCCCTCTCTCACCTTCAAGCGGTGATCGTCATGGATCTCATGGGCGGGGTCCATTGGGAGCCGTTGCAAGAAATTCTCTTCGCCGCCGGAGCAGAGCACAGTTCCGGCCTCTATCGCCGGGTGAGAGAAGCGGCGAATGTTGGGACGACCGGGCCTTTGGCGGTTCTTCCGATCGGTCTGCATCTGGTCGAAGAGATTCCCTTAGTCGGTCGGGTCCCGTTCAGCGATTACGATGCCTTTCGAAATGCCTCAGTTCCATTCCTCTTTCTCTCCGCCGGCCGCACCCCGCGTTACCATCAACCTTCCGATCTTCCCAACACGCTTCATTACGAACGCATGGCGTCAACAGTGTCTTGGCTGGCACACTTGATCGGGCTCATCGATCAGGACACGGTTCCCTATCGATTCGAGAAGGATCGGCTGGAATTCATCGATGAGGTCGAGGCGTTCCGCCCGCTCGTCATCAAGTCGGCAGAGGAAGCAAGTAAGATTCCGGGCACATCCGCGCTCTCGCTCTGGAAGCAGAAGCAAGACCGGGATTGGTTGGACCGATTGGATCCCACGAAAGTGACACGGGAAGATGTGAAACGGCTGGAACGGCTCTCAATCAGAATGCAGTGCCTGCTGTCAAATATGCCGGGGTGCTTTTTACTCTGAACAAGGTCAGATTGTCCGTTCCCTTCAATAAGAAAGAGCCTGCGCCGTTCTCGATAGGATCAACCAAGCAGCCCCTCCGTATTTCCAATAGTCATTTCACGACTGCTACGATAATAACTGCAAGGATAGCGAGGAGGGATAGCACGGTGGAGAGAACGGCCAACCATGAAAGAAGACGGATCCGCTCGTGCAACTGCAACTGAACGATCCGTTGTCCCTCCAGGTCGGTTTGCAATTGCGCAAGTCGTTCAGTATGGCCTCCGATTATGGTCTCAAGCCTTGCTGCCGTCCCATTATCGGGAAGCGTGCGTCCGACTGCCGAGCGCACGACTTTCCATACCGGGGGAATCATGATGGGCAGGGCTTCTTTAATAAATCGAAATGCCATCGCCATGATCCATTCTTCACCCATGCGTGAGCGTCCTTAACTGCAGCCGAACGACAGGTCAGATTTTAGCATGAGAAGGGAATTCGCCATAAGCCAAGCTCAAGCGTCAGATTTCTGCTGATAGCGGCCTTCTTATGGACTGATGTGAGCAGCTTTGAGCCTAAGTTATATATAAAGACTTACGGCAAGGAGGAAAGAACATGCAAACCTTACTGTGGGCGTTCAGGAACATCACGAAAGAAATTCTCAAAGTAGGGATCGCGGCGTACGATACAGTGGCCGATACGATAGCACAGACGACCGAAGGGGCAAAGGATCTCATGGCTGAGGCTCGAGCGGAGGTCAATGCGGGCTCGACACACGCGGCATCAGCGTCAGGCTCCACTGGATCGGAGTCAACAGGCGGCGTACCCAGTGCCAGGGAATTGGCTGCTCGCGTCTCCGGTATGTCGTCATAGGAGACTGAGCCGCGATGGTGGGTAGCCCGGTTCATCCGATCCTGCCCACGCTTTTCTACAGATAGATAGTGAGGAGGGCCGCCCTTTATGAAATCCATTTGAAAGGATGGAACCTCTTTCCCCGTATCTTTAGCCCGGTCCGGTGCACACGCTTGGTCGGGAATTGTCAGTCGTCCCTCCGTCACGCTCTCGTTGTCCTTCTGCAGGTATCCTGCTGACATACAGTGCGGCAGCTATCCGATGGGGATTCGAACCAGAACGAGATATAAAGCACTGATCGTTGTCGGTATTGTTTCGGCCCCTCCTCGTTGGCTGTAACTGCCTTTCTCCATTCCATCGACGGCCGAAGGCAGCCGTGATGGTGTGCAGTATTCGTGATGGACGGAGAAGCCATGAACTTACAGCAGCTATTCATTGAGCATGATGGCTTCGGTCATGCCGCCCGCTCGCTTAAAGATCTAGAGATTATTCATAGCGTGCCGGGGCGAATCCGGATCAAGGCTTCCTTATTGAAACGTTCGGCAATCCTCGGAGACCGTTTCCGAAACCTGCTCTTGATGCAACAAGGCATTCACGATGTCACGGTGAGCGGCCGTTGCTCCACCGCGACGATTTTCTATGATGGCAACAAATGGTCCGCTGTTTCACTGTCTGCCTATATCTCAACGCTGAACGAGAAGCATCTGAAAGAAGCGGATCATCCGACCTTGGATGGCGAAGAGTCACATCAACCCACTGATTCGGGATTCAATGTCTGTTTGTCCAGTGGCGGGCTGGCGGTTGGCCTGCTGGTTGAAACACTTCTGGTCTGGCCTGCCTTGTTCCTGAGCGCGTTGCCGATGCTCGAACGTGCACGGCGGGCGCTTTTTGAACAACAACGATTGACGCTCGATGTGCTCGATACATCGGCAGGTGGCGTATTCATGGCGCAAGGGTCCCTTCCGATGGCTCAATTCATCGTGTGGCTGGTCAACCTGTCCGATTATCTTCGGGATCGCACCGGTCATTCTTCCCCGACAATGACAGAGACTGACCATGCCGATCGCCGATGCGTTGCACGCGAGACCTTCTCCGTCGTGCGTCATGGAGCGTCGTGTCAAATCCCTGTCCATGAGATGCAGCCCGGCGATCTCTTGACTGTTGCGTCTGGGGAAAGAATGCCGGTGGAGGGAACGGTACGACATGGATCTGCGCTGCTTGATCGCGAATTGATGACGGGCCAACCGGTCCCTCAACCGGTGACGATCGGAGATCGGGTCTATGCATCCGACCGGGTATGCATCGGAGAGGTCGTGATCGAAGTACGGCCCACTGAGCGCGGCGCTGGAGACGTGATGCCGAAACGGAAGTTTCGGCGTGGGGAGACGAGAATTAAGCATTACGGAAGGAAATGGGCGGACCCATGGGTGCCCCTCAGCTTTTTGGCGTCCGGGTCGGCGGCGGGAGTCGGGGCGGGGGTGCAGGGCGCCACGGCACCCCTCATCATCGATTATGGCGGCGTACGTCTTGCCGCTCCGACCGCCATTCTGTCGGCCATGCATCGGGCCGCGGCCCTCGGAATCCTGTTCAAGCATGGTCGAGCGATGGAACGCCTCGCTCATGTCGATACGATCGTTTTTGATAAGACGAAAACCCTCACGACGGGAGTATTCGAACGTGCGGAGGTGCATGCGTATGGATGTCCAATGGGAGAACTCCTCGATTTTGCGTCAGCGATTGAGCAATCTCATCAGCATCTCCTTGTGAGCGCCGGGACAGCAACCCATGCAGGCCGCCTCCATACGGCGGACGCCGGCAGGCCTGATCGCGCTTTGGGTTTAGAAATAGAACGAGTCGTGGGAGGACGAAATGTGAGGATCGGCCCTCTTCGCGTTCTCTCCCGGCGCGGAGTCAACGGAGATGGAAAACTCGCTCGGGACGCCGAACAGTTGGGACAGAGCGGTCTGTCCTCGGCGTATCTGGCTATTGAGGGAGAGGTCCGAGGGCTCCTTGGTTACCGGGACCCCGTGCATGCGGAAGCCCGCTCCGTTCTGGACGATCTCCGGCGCCGCAAGATTCAACGGATCATCCTGCTTAGCGGAGATTCCTCCGCGGTCACGAAGCACACGGCTGAAGTGTTGGGAATCGAGCACTACTATGGCGATATGCTTCCGCAAGACAAGGCAACGGTGATTCACGAATTGAAACGACAAGGACATACGGTCGCCATGGTCGGTGACGGAGCCAACGATGTGCCGGCCTTGCTGGCGGCTGATGTCGGCATTGTCGTCGCGAACAGCACTCCACTGGCCCGTGCCTATGCCGATATCGAGCTGGAGGCCGACGGGTTACGTCCCCTCTGTACCGCTCTGGCGCTCAGTCAGGAGGCGACAGATCTTATCGGCGAAAGCTGGCATATTGTTTCAATTCCCAACACCATTGCCTTGGCCCTCACCGCGTGTGCCGCGTTTGGGCCGCTCGGAGCCGCCATTCTTGGGAACGGTTCGGCCGTTGCCGCGACCATGAACGGCTTGAGACCCTTGCTATTCCGCCCACCCGATATCTGCAGTCGCCGGGCATCGGCATGAAAGGAGAGTCCCATGGATGCAGTCCTGTCGCTCTTCCGCACCTTCACGAAAGAACTCATCAAGCTCGGCCTTGTGGCCTATGAAGCGGTCGCAGACGCCGTCACTTCCACCAGTGAGGCCGGGAAAGCGCTCTGGGCCGAAGCGCAGGCAGAAAGTCGAGCAGCCACGCGCTTGACGAGCGAGGGGGCACGGATCGTCGCGGACACGTCAATCGACACGACTCGAACTCCGACATTGGACCACGTCAAAGAGCGGCTGCGGGAAGGGGCGCAGGCGTTACCGCAGTCACACCGGAGTGTCTTGCGAGAATTTCTCGAATGGATGCGACGAGAAGGGAAAGATGTGAGATGGCTGATCGATCGCCTGGAAGAAGGTGGACTCCGTGCTCATGTCGCCTCGTGGATAGGACCGGGCGACAATCGACCGTTGTCCGCGGGACAGATCGAGCAAACGCTCGGGCGAGCGCACATCGCAAAGATAGCCGAAGGGGCGGGCCAATCGCCGAGCGTTGCGAGCGAAATCTTGGGAACGGTAGTCCCGATGGTGATTGACAAGTTGACCCCTCACGGGAAACTCCTGCATGAAAGCTTGCTTGGAGAGGGCCTGACTTTTCTCGCCGACCTCCTTGTTGCCGCAGTCGTGTGAATAGGAAAGAGAAGCGGGGCGGTCGTGTGGCTTGAGGCTGCTCTGTGGGGATGGGTATCAGGGTCGGCGTTATTGATCGGAGCCGGGCTCGGATATTTCCCACGCCTCCCTCAGCACTGGATCGCGACGATCATGGCCTTCGGCAGCGGGGTCCTGATGGCGGCGTTATCCTTCGATCTGCTCGAAGAGGCTTACGACAGCGGCGGGAGCCTGTCCACCTCGATGGGGTTCTTCGGCGGCGCCCTCATGTATACGATTCCGAATTGGTATTTGGCTCAACAGGGCGCGCAGACGCGAAAGCAATCAGGAGATCAGCAACCATCGGAGGAATCGCGGCCGGGTAGTGGATCCGCGTTGGCGATGGGAGCGTTGCTGGACGGCATTCCGGAATCGAGTGTCATCGGGCTGAGTCTCCTTCACGGGCACCACGTCAGTAAAGTTGCCGTCATTGCCATTTTTCTCTCCAATATACCGGAGGGGCTGTCCAGTGCGGCCGGCATGCGACAGGCGGGCCGGAGCGCCGTCTATACCTTCGGTGTATGGGGCGGGATTGCCTTTGTTTTAGGGGTGGCCGCCGTGGCGGGGAATGTCTTGTTTAGTTTTGCGTCGCCTCAGATTATTGCAGCCACACTTGCGCTCGGCGCCGGCGCCATTCTCGCCATGGTCGTCAATACTATGCTTCCCGAAGCCTTCGAGCACACCCAACATTTCTCCGGCCTCATTGCCGTGTCCGGTTTTCTGCTCGCCTTCCTGTTGAGTAAGCTCGGCCTATAAGAACAGGCCCGCCTGCTCTTACCTGCTATACGGACAGGGGGGATCGAGTTCATTTCTCCTTCAACGCCGTCT
>JAICXS010000378.1 GCA_025934615.1 Nitrospiraceae bacterium | reverse complement strand
GTCCTGGTCATCGGGCGCGATGAGCACCACCCGGTCGCTCAGGTGTTTGCCGATATTCGCTTCCATGCGCGCAATCGCGCGGAGGAGAAACCGCGTCGTATCCCCGTGGAAATCAATGGCGAGATATCCGCGATTGGCCGCGATATCCTGCGCGCACATGTGTTTCACGAGCGAGCTTTTGCCGGATCCAGTTTTGCCAAGAATGGCGAGGTGGGTTGTGCGCCTGACGCCACTGAGCTTCACGGCACGATGGGAAATGGCGTCATCCAGAATCTCGTGCCCGATCGAAACACCAGGCGCGCTATCATCGCCGTCTTTCCGCCGGTCGCGGAGTTTGTTCCAGAGGGAAGCAAAGAGATGTTCGAGGAAGTCTCTCATAACGTGTTGATGATGAGGGGTGCCCTGACAAAATCGGTAACAACGGCACGGTGTGCGCAAAGGATCGCGTTGATGTAGGGAGACTTACAGGTCGGAAATTTCTTCTGGTCGGAGATCAGCAAGCGGCTCAATAATTCGTGATGAGCACTTCCTTAAACCGGCGTCCGGCAATCTTCTGCGCGGTGTAGTGGAGATCGATACCGCGAATCTTGAAACCCTTGAAGATCGCTCGCACTTCGGGCACATCATTCAAGCTCAGCACGAACTTGCCCTTGATTCCGTGCAGGATCTCGGCCATCTTCACAAAGTCGGCGTGCTCGAGATTATGGTTGTAGAGCGCGCGGGCGAAGTACGGAGGATCGAGATAGAACAGAGTTTTCGGCCTGTCGTACCGCTTTACAACCTCTTCATAAGGAAGGTTCTCGACCTCCACGCGTGCGAGGCGTCTGTGCGTTTCCTCCAACAATTCCGGCAGCCGTTCCGGGTTGAATCCGGGTGGCTGGATCACGTTCATGTTGAAGTTTCGCCGCCGGACGAGGCCTGCGTACGTATTTTTGGACAAGTACAGAAACCGGCCGGCCCGCTGCACATCCGTGAGCGTGGCCGGATCGGTCTTCATGAGCAGATCGAACCAGGCGCGGCTTGAAACCGTGAACCGCATATAGCGGATGAGTTCATCCGAATGCAGCTGGCAGACGCGGTAGAAATTCACGATGTCCTGATCGAGGTCGTTCAAGACCTCAACTTTGGACGGTTCTTTCCGAAAGAACACCTGGGCGCCGCCCGCAAAGGGCTCAACGTACGTGGTGTGCTCGGGGAATCCTTCGATGATTTGCTTTGCGATGGCGCGTTTGCCGCCGATGTAGGAGAGTGGGCCGATCATTCGTGGCCGTGTCGGTGAGTGTGAACGCTTCAACTCGACCTTTACTCGTCGAAGCGTGACCTCACCTTACCGCGTCCGCGCGAGAAGAAAAGACGCTGAAATTCGTGCTGGAAGAAAATCGGCGGAATTGAGTTCGCAAAAATATCCCCGTGGTTCGAATGAATCGAGCCACGGGTGTATGTATATGCAAGCCGTTCGTCCTTCGCGAGCGCGGGGGACGGATTCCGAGCCCTCGAAAGGGCATTGGTCAGCCAGCTTCGCTCCTCAATGGCTGACACCCGTCGAATGGCCAGCATCACCATACCCGTACCGCCTATTCAGCAAAAGACGCTGCTATTTTCTCTTTGGGTAAGCCATGACGAGATGCCATCGTGCGATGCGCCAATTGTCGTCCGTGAAAAGAACGAGCGTCTGTGCGATTGCTGGGGAAGGGATAAGATGGCGATGCAATGAACGTGCCGAATGCGATGTCGAACCAAGAAATCATGCAAAAGCGTCAGGCCGTTTGGGAGCACGAGCCTGACCCAAGGGCACTAGACCTGCTTAGGCAGGCCGTCCAGCTCATCTTGAAGGACCGCGGGAGTTCGGCCATCTCCGGGCCGGTTGACAACGGTTTGGCGCCGGAGCTTAATGAAAGCACTCCCGTCGAGAACAAACATTCAATTACACACAAGGATGCAAGAAGTTGATGAAAGACTGAACGTCGCGCTTTACGCGCGTGTATCGAGCGACGAGCAGAAGCAGGGACACACAATCGAATCTCAGCTTGCCGAGCTGCGGCAATTTGCCAACCAGCGCCGTTGGCCTATTGTTTCCGAATATATTGATGAGGCATGGAGCGGCGCAGCGCTCGCTCGGCCGGCACTGGATCGTCTACGCGATGAGGCTCACAATGGACGGTTCGCAGCAGTGCTCATCAATGACGTAGACCGATTGGCCCGTGATGTCACCCATCTTGGCGTCATCAAACGGGACCTTGAACGGACCGGCGTGCGGGTGATCTTCCGTAAGATTCCATCGGAGAATAGTCCCACGCATAATCTACTGGTCAACATTCTCGGAAGCTTTGCTGAATTCGAGCGTGAGATGATCATAGACCGCACCCGGCGCGGCAGGCGTCACAAGGTCGAAGCGCGCCAGCAGTTCATCGGCGCGCTCGCTCCCTACGGTTACCGATATTTGCCATCCAGTCCCCAAATTCCATCTGGAAAATTGATGGTTAATCCGGAGGAAGCCGTAATCGTGCGCATGGTTTTCAGCTGGGTGGATGAAGAGGGCCTGAGTGCTCGCGCCGTTGTGGACCGCTTGACCACGCAAGGGTTCAAACCGCGCAAGGGCGGCAGAGAGTGGCAGCGCTCAACGGTGTTACGGATATTGCGCGGGACCGTCTACACAGGGACGTGGTATTACAACAAGCATCAACTGAGCCATCGGCGGACGCTCATTCCCGGCCATCAGCCCCAAGGCAAGAAGACGAGCCTCAGGCGTCGGCCCCAAGCCGAGTGGATCCCTGTTGCACTTCCCGACGCATTGCGCATCGTCCCGCAAGGCCAGTGGCAACGCGTGCAAGATCAGCTCGATCGCAACCGCTGTTTCGCGCCGAGAAATGCGGCTCATGAATACCTCCTCTCCTCGCTCGTCCGCTGCGGAGCCTGCGGCTCCCCTTACGGCGGCAGTCGGTCTCACGGCTTTTTTAACTACCGATGCTTACGGCGGTGTAAGCGTATGCCGCAAATCACAGAAGCATCTCTAGACGGTTCTGTGTGGAGCGCCTTGGAAAAGGCGCTTAGCAACCCGGCACTGCTCCTGCAGGCGCTCGAAGGCCTAGACACTGGTGCTTCTCGTGTGGGCGAGACCGATCGACCTGTCAAATCTGCACTCGATGCGATCAATGCGGAAGAAGTCCGAATCCTTGAAGCGTACCGCCTGAGAATTCTTACTCCGGAGCAACTCGCCCGCGAACTGGATTCACTAAAGGCAAGGAGGCACGCCCTCGAGGTGGAAAAGCAGAAG
>JAICXS010000455.1 GCA_025934615.1 Nitrospiraceae bacterium | reverse complement strand
CCGATCGCGCTGGTCAACGACACGCTTCCGGTCGTCGTCATCGCCCCTTCCGTGACGGCTTTGACAGCGGTGAGGAGCGCGCCGACCGGGCGATGGACGTACCAATAGAGAAAGACGTTAATGGCGAGCACAATGACTGCTCCCGTAATCACACGCCGGGACAAAGACAATTGGTGTTGGTATTCCAGAACTTCGTCGAATTGGGCCGTGGAGAATTCCGCATAGGCCGCGCCCGTGACCCGTCCGTCGACGGAGATCGGCGAGGCGATCCTGACTCGATGTTGTGAATCGCGCTGGGGATCCGTAATCGCCGTGCGGAGCCGGAGGGCGCGTTCGACGACTTCGGGAGCTCGTTCCAGTCCAGGCAATGTCGTATTCCCCGCGCTCGCCAACAAGATAGGCGGCGTCGACTGCTCAGGACTGAAGGCATAGAGAGCCACGTCGATGAGATCGGGCCGATTCGCCATCAATCGGTCCAATTCCATTTGTCGCGCATCGATATTGGCAAATTCTGTTGCCACCGTGATGTCCGCACCAATTTGCCGAACCACCGCGGTCAGCTCTTCCTGAAAATTCTGTCTGGCGAGATCCGAGACGTACCCTCGGTCCAAGTATTCGCCCGATAAAGCGGAGAGTCCGACAATCAGAAGAATGACGAGAGAGACCTTGGTGGGTAAGCTCATCCCACTCCAGGGTTGTAAAGATCGTGTCACAAAACGAGGTACACGGGTCAGCATCACGTTACAAGTCCAAGCCGGGGCGTAAATCATGGAAACCGGCGCAGGGAAGGACATATTGTTCGAGGGAGGACATGTTGTCTGCAACAAGTACATACGAATCTTTGATACTGCGAGTGTAAGGCGAGTTGTCTATGTGCTTTCTGTACCGGCCCTTTTGACTCGCTCCATCTTTCTTAAGACTGTGAGTCCCACTCAGAGACGAATATGGATCCGCAAATCTTACGCCAGCGAGCATAATGTTCCTTAAAGAGTCGAGGTATAGATTATGTCTCAGGCACGGCTCCAAAATCTGTCATGCATTGGACTACAAGAGAGAGCCTCTGTAGGCCTACAGCGGTGAATTTTTATCCTGCGTATACTCCGCAGGATGGACGCGAAGGAATGTTATATTGTTTTTCGATTAGTTGTGCCCGCCTTTTGCATGTTTCTGGATGAATCCCAATCATGACCCCTGCCGCCACCCTGCTTACGTCAGAGACGGAGGCAAGGCTTCGGGAAATCGGTGAAGTCGATATCCTCATCGGCATTCCGAGTTACAACAATGCCAGGACCATCGGCCATGTCGTTCGCGCCGTCATGGCAGGATTAGCAAAATATTTTTCGAGTCGTCGCGCGGTGTTAGTCAATTCCGATGGGGGATCGTCCGATGGCACCCCCGATGTCGTAACCCGCGCGGTGGTTGATTATGGGGCCATGCTGATCAGTGATCGGCAAAGCCTCCTGCAGAAAATCATTACCCCGTATCAAGGGATTCCAGGGAAGGGCAGCGCGTTTCGCACGATTTTTGAGATCGCCCGTCGGCTGAATGCCAAGGCCTGTGCCGTGGTCGATTCTGATCTGCGCAGCATCACGCCGGAATGGATCGAGCTGCTCATCGGGCCGGTGCTGGACCACGGCTACGATTATGTCGCGCCCTATTATCTGCGCCACAAATATGATGGCACGATTACGAACAGCATTGTCTATCCCCTGACGCGTGCCCTCTACGGCCATCGGATTCGTCAACCCATCGGCGGCGACTTTGGATTTTCCGGCTCGCTGGCTCAGTATTACGCCGATAAGCATGTGTGGGAATCGGAAGTCGCGCGGTTCGGCATCGATATCTGGATGACCACCGAGGCGATTGCCAGCGGCGCACGAGTCTGTCAGAGTTTTTTAGGAGCCAAGATCCATGACCCGAAAGATCCGGCCGCCGATCTCTCCGGCATGCTGGTGCAAGTAGTTGGCGCGGTCTTTGCCTTGATGGAAGAGCACCAGCCTGTGTGGCTCGACCTGAGCGGATCGAACCCAGTTTCGCTCTTTGGCTTCCAGTACGGAGTGGGAGTCGAACCGGTGCATGTGAACGTCGATCGTATGGTCGCCAATTTCCGTCAAGGTCTGGTCGATCTCCAATCGATTTGGAGCCAGATGCTGACCTCCGAGACGATGGCCGGGTTGCTTGCGCTTAAAGATTGTTCGTTGCAGTCGTTCAGCATCCCTGACGACCTGTGGACGCATGTGATTTATGATGCGGCGGTGGCTTCTCAACGTCAGGTCTTGCCGAAAGAGCACTTGCTCAAGGCGTTGACCGCGCTATATCTGGGACGGACCGCCTCCTTTGTGCTGGAGACTCAGGCCCTCACCTCGCTGGAAGCCGAAGACCGCATCGAAGCGCTCTGTCAGAGTTTCGAGCGTTACAAGCCGTATCTCGTCCAGCGTTGGCAAGAACCGACGGTCGGGTTGTGATCGACCCCATGGTCGTCATGCCGAACGCATAATGTTCTCCGTCCTATGAGGAGGAGAGAGTATGTGGGAGTTTTGGGAAACCGCTTTGCTGGCCCCTCTTGTGGACCTCGGGTCACGGGTTTTGACACTTCTGCCCAATGTGCTAGCGCTGCTTATCATTCTATCCTTGGGGTGGGCCTTGGCCTGGGGGATCGGTCTCGTCACCGAGAGGCTCT
>JAICXS010000107.1 GCA_025934615.1 Nitrospiraceae bacterium | reverse complement strand
TTCGATGGCCTCCAGCGTCTCCGTCAACGTTCCAATCTGATTCAACTTGATCAGGATCGAATTCCCGATGCCTTCTTTGATTCCTTGTGAAAAAATTTCCACATTCGTCACGAAGATATCGTCCCCGACTAACTGTACGCGGTCCCCCAATCGCTCCGTCAACATCCGCCAGCCCTTCCAATCCAGCTCGCTTAAGCCGTCCTCTATAGACATAATCGGATACCGATCCACGAGCCGTTGATAATACCGAATCATCTCATCCGGGGAATGATCGGGTTGTTTCTCCGCTTCCAAGCGGTATCGGCCTTTTTCGTAGAATTCACTGGCCGCGGCATCGAGGGCGAGCGCCATATCCTTCCCCGGCTTATATCCCGCCTGTTCGATCGCTTGAACGATGAGCTCCAACGCCTCTTCATTGGAGCCAAGATCGGGCGCAAACCCGCCTTCATCTCCCACTGCAGTGCTGAGTCCCTTCTTTTTCAAGATGCCTTTGAGCGTGTGGAACACCTCGGTCGCCATACGGAGCGCGTCGCTAAACCGGGCCGCACCTACCGGCATAATCATAAATTCTTGGAGATCGAGGCGGTTGTCCGCATGCGCGCCTCCATTGATGATATTCATCATCGGGACCGGCAATGTCCGGGCATTCGCGCCGCCTAAATAGCGGTAAAACGGTTGGCCGGATTCTGCCGCAGCCGCCTTCGCCACGGCCAGCGACACCCCAAGGATGGCATTGGCGCCAAGCCGGCCTTTCGTCTTCGTCCCATCCAATTCGATCATCGCGCGATCGAGCGCGACTTGATCGAAGGCCTCCATGCCCAGCACTTTCGGCGAGATGAGCTTACTGATGTTTGCGACCGCTTTCGAGACGCCCTTTCCCATCCACCGCTTCTTATCGCCATCCCGCAGCTCGATCGCTTCTTTTTCCCCCGTCGACGCACCAGACGGCACCGCCGCCCGCCCCTGCGCGCCACTCTCCAGTACGGCATCTACTTCAACCGTGGGATTTCCACGTGAATCGACAATCTGACGGCCGGTAATCTTTTCGATCGCGCTCATGTATCACTCCAACCTATCTAGAATAAATAAGACTATCATGTTGCTGACTGATGGCCGCCACTGCGCCGTTTCTATAATTCGATAAGGCGCCCTAGCCAACAGTACGGCACCGATGGCCGTCAGGCAATAATGCGTGTGGCGAAAACTACGGGCACCTTACCTTTACCCCGCCAGTTTTCTCTTCAACAACTCATTTACCTTCCCGGGGTTTGCCTTGCCTCCGGACGCCTTTAATACCTGGCCCACGAAAAACCCGAGCACTTGATCCTTGCCTGATCGATATTGCGCGAGCTGAGCAGGACTTTTGGCCATCACCTCATCGATGATCGTTTCAAGCGCCCCTTCGTCCGAGACCTGCGTGAGCCCCTTTTCCTGAACCAATTGCTCGGGTGACTTTCCACTCGCATACAATTCCGGAAACAGATCTCGGGCCACCTTAAGACTGATCGTTCCGTTGTCCACCACCTTCAGCAAACTGACGAAACGTTCCGGACTGATAGGCGAGGCTTCTACCGGCGTGTCTGAATGATTCAGCTCACGCAGCAACTCTCCCATGACCCAATTGCTCACGGTCTTGGGCTGATTGAAAAGCTTCACGCACGTTTCAAAATAATCTGCTAAATGGCGAGACGAAGTCAGGACACCGGCATCGTACTCCGGCAATCCATATTGCGAGACAAATCGCTGTTGGCGAGCGACCGGTAATTCCGGCAACGAGCCCCGGTCTTGGTCGAGCCGCTCCGGCGCAATGGTGAGAGGAACCAAATCCGGATCCGGGAAATAGCGGTAGTCATGCGCCTCTTCCTTACTCCGCATGACGGCGGTCTGTCCCTTATCGACATCCCACAGTCTGGTTTCCTGATAAATTTTCCCACCCTCGTTCAGCACCTTCGTTTGACGTTTGATCTCGTACTCGATCGCATCTTTGACGAACTTAAAGGAATTGATGTTTTTGAGTTCCACTTTGGTGCCGAACGCTTGTTGCCCCACCGGCCGCAAGGAGAGATTCGGCTCACACCGCAGGCTGCCTTCTTCCATATTGCCGTCGCAGACATCTAAATAGACGAGGATGTCTCGGAGTGTCTTGAGATAGGTCACGACCTCATCGGCCGACTGCATATCGGGTTCGGTGACGATTTCCAGCAGCGGCGTTCCCGCGCGATTCAAGTCGATCCGGCTGCCATCCGTCCCGCCATCATGCACATTTTTTCCGGCGTCTTCTTCGAGATGCGCGCGGTTGATCCGAATCCGCTTCGTGGCACTCCCGGCCTTGATCTCGATCCACCCCTTCTCGCAGATAGGTGTCTCGTATTGCGAGATTTGATATCCCTTGGGAAGATCCGGATAGAAATAATTCTTTCTGGCAAACCGGTTCGATTGCACAGTGCAGTTCAACGCCAGACCGGTGCGAATTGCCATCTCGACCGCGGTCCCATTGATCACCGGCAAGCTGCCGGGTAAACCTAAACACACCGGGCAAGTCTGCGTATTTGCCGGCAGCCCGAATCGGGTACCGCAGGCGCAAAACATTTTCGACTGCGTCAGCAGTTGTGCATGGACTTCCAGCCCGATGACGACTTCATAGGCCACTGGTCTTCTTTTCCTCCGGTTGCTCGCGGGCCCGACGCATCGCCTCGCGGCCCGCGTCCAAGGCTTCCTTTAAGATAGACTTTTGTTCAGAAACGACTTCCCGGCCTTTCTCGATAGCCGTCTGCCAGGTTTCCCCGGCCTTGTCGGTGGCCTCGCGCAAGTTTTCCCCTGCACGTCGCGCATAGCCTTTTAATTGCTCACGTGAGTCACGTCCGGATTGAGGCGCCATGAGCAGGGCCGCCACGGCGCCAACGGCGGCGCCGCTTAAAAATGCCAGAATCATGGCACTGCCCGATACCTCTTGTGGTCGATCGTACTCAGCCATGGCGTTCCTCCTCTAGAGACCCAGCGGCCTTTTTATGAAACTACTGTGATATTACCTAGTTTGGCTGAGAGTATTCGATACGCTTGATTCTGTCAACGAGGGTATCGCCGGCCTATCGGCCGGTTAAAAAGAACGCGGATCACGGCTTTTTCGTGCGAGACGACCGCGCCGCGCGAGTGGCGGATGGAGCGGAGCGTTTGCCGGGTGGAGGTGCAGGGGGCGGCTGATCGCCGCTTGCGGCCTTCTCGACATCGCCGCCTTCATCGGCCGCGATGTCGGCCAACTTCCGCCCGGTGATGACCGAGGTCGGGGCCGTCGCCGTAATATCATCGTTGGACGAAGCGTACCTATCGCGATGCTTGATCAACAACCATTGACGATTTCGTGTCCGCACGAGCACCCACGATCCTTTAAGTTTGGTCCCATGCAAGGTAAATTTCAGATCGCCCTTGTCGAGGGCTGTAGCGACATCGTCCGGCCCTTCGACGGCATAGGTGCCGCGATCCCATACCATGACGGTGCCCCCGCCATATTCGCCCTCCGGGATGATGCCCTCAAAGCTTGAATAGTCCACAGGATGATCCTCGACCGCCATGGCCAATCGCTTGACCGCCGGATCCAGCGACGGTCCTTTCGGAATCGCCCAAGACTTCAGCACCCCATCGTGCTCCATTCGAAAATCATAATGTAGGTGGCTGGCGCGATGCTTTTGCACTACGAAACTGCATCCTGACCCCGATCGTTTGGATTCCGGCGGCGGTTCAGGAGTCGAACCAAACCGGCGCTTCTTCTTGTATTCATCGAGAGGACTCATGACATCATTATAAATTCACGCAGACCAAAAATCGATTGTAGGCTTACGTTAAACCGAATACGACGCGTTCTATTCTCCGTCCCGTACTTCTAGAAGATTCGCGACGGCGAGGCATTCCAACCCGAACGGCAGATAGCCGGCATACCCCAGCAGCGGCATTTCAAAGATCAGGAACCGATGCACGTAAGGAATGGCATATTCCCAATGGGCAAGACCGTGCCAGTTCCAGAGTTCCCAGAAGAACCCGCACTGTAGCCCGGCGAGTGCCGGCAAGCAGATGGGACGCCAATCTCCATATCGGATGCCGGAGAAGATCGTCGTTCGCCCCAGCATGGCCTGAAGCGATGTGATGATGAGGAGAGGGGACACCCAGAGTAAGGGGAACAGCGCATCGGGCCAAATTCCGATTCCAGCCAGACCTGCCGCGGCCAGTACAAAGACGATTCCGCCGATCAATGCTGGATGCGATACATGAATCTCAGTGCGAGACTGAAAGGCGCGGTTCAACCGTTTGGAAGCCTTCAGCCACTCAGCCGTACTGACTACAGCGGGCAGCACGGTGGAGAATGATAGCGTGGCGTAGAACACATACGCCGAGGGAGTGAAATCCTCGATGCCGACGTAATACCAGTTCTGAACAAATCGGTTGAGATATTCAAACCACCACCAGAAGGCGGCGCTCAGAAGAAACAAGACAAGCAGAAACCGCGGACGATTGATCAACAGGCAGGTGCGAGTCACACGGTACCTCAGCGCATTGATCACGACGATATAGCCGATCCACAACGGTGTGAAGGTAAACGGCTGGAACGCTGCGAACCATGGAAACCGGTTCCACGCCAGCCACCATGTGAACGCGATGAGCAGCACGCCAAACCATCCCCATGTAGGAAACAGAAACGTCTCCGTCGTTGGCTTCGGGCGTGAGCTGATCGCTGCAAGCATCCGCCATACGCACGGCGCGAGACCGGCTGCGACCAGAAGAGCGAGACCCACAAAGACGGGCCAGGAAAACGCGGCATGCTGAACATGATGGGTCAGTGGAGGAAACTCAAGATACGGCACGATCGGCTGTCCATTGAGCATGACGCCCAGGAGGGGGAGGCCGATCAGTGAGGCAACGATAAGGATAAGAAGAAGGCTACTATGCGGGACCGACCTGATCCGCATGACGACCACTTGATTCAGCGATGGTTCAGCAAGATCAGTTCACAGCGTGATACCGAAAAGATTCGAAAAAAGGCGAGCCTTTGACGCCGCTTCGATACGCGCGCCCCACCGCCGCCTGGGCCTGCTCGCAGCTCGTTCGCATCTGCGCATCGGTCCAGCCTTTCATTTCAACCGCGTTCTGATAGGTTCGGCCGACGAGACACTGAACGCCCATGTAGGTCAATTGGTGGGTCTTGGACTTGTCGAGACTAAAGACCTCTTCGATCGGTTCCGATGGTGCCGTGCCCTCACACTTGCAGTAACGGCACGCCACCAACGGTTTCAACACAGACGCGGTCCAGACAATGTCCCGCACTTGCCATGGTTCCCCGGTCTCGGGATAGACAAGAGGATCCGCCGCCATCGGAAGAGCCCGCCGCAAGAGTTTGCCGACGGCAATATGCTCATCGTGCCCGCTGACTCCACAATAATCGTCTATGGAGATCACGACATCGGGACGGCGCGCGCGGAGCAATGCGACGAGATAGCCGACCGGATCGCCTTCCGTGCTCCATTTCTTAATGACATCGTCCGACGTGGTTGACGAGGGCCAGTCGTGAAACGGAGCATGCGGTGCGAGCGCGTTGAGTTCCTCAATCGAGTATGGGCCATTCACGAAGGGGCCGAGGTCGTACCCGTCTGCATGGAACACGGATGCCGACTTCGCAAAGAGCGCCTCGCGGGCCTTGCCCATCGATGTCCCTCGCCGCACGTCACCCCATAACTTCTCGCTATTTTCGCCACGCGTGAGACTGGCCATGTACAGCGTGCCTGCGACATCCTTGGCTCTCGCGAGCAACGCGCTGGATGACGTTTCATCGTCCGGATGCGCGCCCAGCCAGAGCACCCGCTCCGCATTGTGTAACGCGTCTAACACTCGCATAGATTTTGAAGGGGAAGCGGATTCACCAAAAGGCACCGCGAGAACCATGAAGAAGAGAAACAAAACTCCCGTGAACCATGCCTTGAAGGAACCGTATGCGGAGGGGTATGACTGCCGACCGGGATAAATCACGCGGTGCGTCGAGATGGGCGTGCGCGAAGATAGCGATCGACACCGGCCGCCATCTTGCGGCCTTCCGCAATCGCCCAGACAATGAGGGAGGCTCCTCGCTTAGTGTCTCCGCCGGCAAAGACCCCTTCGATATTCGTCATGAACGTCTCGTCAACCGCCACACTCCCCCGCGCATCATACGTGACGCCAAGACTATCGAGAAGGCCGTTCTTGACCGGCCCGGTAAATCCCATGGCAAGGAGCACCAAATCCGCTTCCAACTCGAAGGCCGTGTTCGGTACGGGAACGAACGCGCCGTTTTTGAAAGACACACGCTGGCCGATCAGCTTAGTCACATGGCCATTGCGACCGCTAAAGGCCGTCGTGGAGACGCTCCATTGCCGATCGCATCCTTCTTCATGCGCATGCGAGGTTCGCAATTGCATCGGCCAGAGCGGCCACGGCGTGGAGGCGGCTCGTTGCGAAGGCGGCTCGGGAAGCAATTCAAACTGGCGAACTTCCACGCATCCCTGTCGATGCGTCGTCCCCAGACAGTCTGAACCGGTATCGCCGCCGCCGATAATGACCACGCGCTTGCCCTTGGCGGTAATGGTCTCTTCGGAAATAGAATCTCCGGCATTGCGTTTAT
>JAICXS010000286.1 GCA_025934615.1 Nitrospiraceae bacterium | reverse complement strand
AAGGCATCGGCTGCGCGCGTGCGTTGTTCGCGAAGTGGAAGCCCGCGGTAGAACAACGGAAGCTGCACATTTTCTGAGGCGCTGGTGCGAGGAATCAGATTGAAGCTTTGAAAAACGAAGCCGATCTGCCGATTGCGAATGTCGGCAAGTTCGTCCTGGGTGGCAGAAGCGACATTCCGGCCGTTCAACCAATAGTGCCCCTTCGTGGGCGTATCCAAACAGCCGAGTAGGTTCATGAGCGTCGACTTTCCCGATCCCGATGTCCCCATGAGCGCCACGAATTCACCTGGCTCGATGGTAAGACTCAAGCCGCGGAGCGCCTGAACCTGCACATCTCCGAGTCGGTACACCTTCCAGAGATCCTGGCAGATGATCAGGGCATCCAAATCGTTCCTTCCCCCTACATTCCTTTTTCCCGCGGACGCCGCTGCTGCCCGGACCCGAACCCAGGCGGCAGGGAATCGGGTTTGCGGCCGTTGCGCGATATTTCAACACCGATGATTACTTCATCCGCCTCCGAGAGACCATCGGTGATAATTTCGGTCACATTTCCATCCGAGATGCCCACTTGAACTGGAATGGGCTCGGGATCTCCCGATGCGTTGAGCGTCCACACTCTTTTGACCGAGGTGGGCTCATCGTCACGGCCCTCGGCCTTGGCTCGTGAAGTTGGAACTTCTTGATCACTAACTCTTGTAGTAAGTGCCGACTTCGGAGGCATAAAACGAAGCGCGGCATTCGGAACTTTCAGCACTTCGTCTTTGTGAGCCACAATAATCGCCACATTGGCCGTCATCCCGGGTTTGAGCCGCAGATCTTTATTCTCTACACCGATCACCACGTCATACGTCACGACATTTTGCACGCTGACCGGCGCATTCCGGACCTGGCGCACCCGCCCTTGGAACTGGACTCCCGGGTAGGCATCCACGGTAAATGTGGCCTCTTTCCCGATCGCCATGCCGCCGATATCCGATTCACTGACCGCCGCATCGACTTGCATTTGGGTCAAATCTTCTGCGATCAAAAACAGGGTCGGAATAGAGAAACTGGCCGAGAGCCGCTGGCCGACCTCCACCATCCTCGAAATGACGGTGCCGTCAACGGGAGAACGAATGACGGTATACGTGAGATCCAACTCAGCCGCCTCAAGAACCGCCGCCGCCTGCTTCACAGCCGCTTCGGACACCGCCAACGTGGCCATGGCCCCCTCATGAGCCGTGAGCGCTGCATCGACCTCGGCTTGCGACACAAATTCCTGCTTCAGCAGAGAGTGCACACGATCTAATTCTCGCTTGCGTTGCGCGAGATCGACCTTCGCCTTAAGCAGCACGGCCTTCGCATTGGAGAGATTGGCCGACGCCTGATCGCGCTTGGCCCGATACGGAAAGGGATCGATGCGCGCGACAACCTGACCTTTGGTGACGCTGGAATTAAAATCTGCGTGCAGGCTTTCTATCATGCCGGATACCTGACTGCCGACCTGAACCGTCGTCATCGGGTTGATTGATCCCGTGGCCGTCACGGCGGAGAGAATGGCACCGCGCTGAATGGAAGCACTTTTATAACGGATGGGCGCTTTGCGCTCACCGCTAAAAAACACATATCCCCCGATCGCCAACGCGACCGCAAGCACGCTCACTATCCAAACGGCTTTACGCATAGAACCCGTATCCTATAATCACCTATCTTAGAGCTTTCACATAAGGCGGGCAAGGTCGGCGTAGGAAACAGTTCTAAAGTGTTCGTTCTCAGCGGATTGGACTCCTCAACATAAACACTCAAAACCGCACCGAGGTCCAAATAGACAGAGGCCACTCGCCGTGCGGCGAGTGGCCTCTGTTATTCCTGTATGGCGAAACGGCTATTGCGCGACAGTAATCCGGTCCTTGAGGAGATCGAAGGTCGCTTTTGGCATGATATTCTTCGCCACTAATTCGCCTTTAATCTTATACGGACGATTCGCCACCACGCGTTCAGCCATATCCTTTGTCAGTCCGAGGAACAATACGAGATCGCTTGGTGAGGCCGTGTTGACGTTAATGGGAGCCACGCCTGCCGATGGAGCCGCAGGCTGCGGTATCGTGGTCGGGCCTTTCGGCATGGAAGGAACGGTCTCCGTTCTTGACTGCGGTGTCATGTCGGGCAGCTTCGGCGACACCGACGCCGGCGGAGTCGGGAGGGAAATGGACCGTTCACGTTCCTTAAGTTCTTTCTGATACCGTGCCACGGTCGACTTCAACGTTTCATTGTGCTTTTTTACGTCCTCGTATTCCTGCTTCAACATGCGTTGATGCGCGGTCATTTCTTTGAGCTTCTGTTCGAGGTCCTTGGTCCTGGTATCGATATTCGAACGCTCTTTATCCCGGCTATCCTTGATCCGCTGCAGCTCCGCCGACATGAATTCCGAATCGGCCGTCAATTTCGCATTCGCGTCTTTGAGGCTTTTCATCTGCTGGTCCAGCGCATTCTTCTGCGCGCGCGCTTTCTCAAGATCGGCCTTGATGGACTCGGCTTCAGCCGTCGAGGCCAGGTATTTGTCTTTACTGACGCACCCGGCGATCATGAGCGCCGATACGAGTACCGCCATCGTTGCATACGTCTTCATCCCGTCCTCCCGCTCAGCTTTTTTCAAGGCACATGCTACATTTGTCGTCACGAACTACAACGCTGATGTGTAGTAGATCATCGTTCTTTTGTCAATAGAGCGCCATGGCTTCCACTCATGCCCATACGGCGCTTGACTCACTGCCGGCACTCTGTGATGATGCCGCCCGCTTTCGGTCACATGCAAAGGGGACCACAGGATGCGAGAATCAGACGGATCATCTCTTGGGTTTGAATTGGCCGCGATCCTAGGGCTGGTGGAAGGCCTGACCGAATTCCTTCCCGTCTCCTCAACAGGGCATCTGATTCTCGTCGGCCATTTTATGGGATTTACGGGAGCCGTCGCGGACACGGCGGAAGTCGCCATACAACTGGGCGCTATTCTCGCCATTATGGTTTATGAGCGGCACAAAATTGCCCGGCTCTGCTCCCAGGCCGCTCACGAACAAGTCGCTCTGCTCAAACTTCTTCACGGTGCCCGACCACAGGGAGTATGGGAAGGGCCAAGCTGGAGCGGTATTCTGAGGCGCTCCATCGATCAGCATCGAAGTCTTTGGTTTCTGATCGGGCTGGCGATCGCCTTTCTGCCGGCCGCGCTGGTTGGATTTGTCTCACACGATTGGATCGAACGCCATCTTTTCACGCCACAGACCGTTGCCGTGGCGTTGATCGTCGGAGGCGGCATTATTTTGTGGGTTGAGGCCGCGCATAAACCGGTTCATGTGGCGACGCTGGAACAGGTCGGTGTCAAAACAGCGCTCATGGTCGGATTGGCGCAATGCTGCGCCTTGTTCCCCGGCATCTCGCGTTCCGGCGCCACGATTATCGGAGGACTCTTAGCCGGTATGGATCGCCGCGTCGCGACGGAGTATTCGTTTTTCCTGGCTCTCCCGACTATGATCGTCGCCACCGCGTATAAAATGCTGAAGTCGTTTGCGATCTTCACGCAGCAAGATCTTATCGCCTTGCTGGTCGGCCTCATCGTCTCCTTTTTTGTCGCATGGGCCGTCATCGCCGCCTTTTTGGCGTTTGTCAAACAACATACCTTATCCAGTTTCGCGTATTATCGAATCGCGCTTGGCATTCTCGTGCTGATCATGTTTTATTAGTAGATGATTCATGAGGAGTACGATGATGGCAGACACTCCAATCGTTACGGTGATGGTGTTTGACACCTGTGTCACAGGCAAACGAGGCACGCTACATTTTGACGTCATGACCACGGACGAAGCGACCGCCCTCAAACTTGCCAAGCAACATCTCGAAAGCATCGGTGAAACCGATGCTGCGGTCACAACGAACGAATGTCAGTTCTGCCATAGCGAGCCGGTGGTGTTTTTCTCAGTCGAACAGCAGCGTCAGCTTAAGGAACACGGTGGCTTTATTGTGCAACTACCGGCATAGTCATCGATCGAAACAAATTTGGAGTTTTGGGTGAGCGAAAATAGACTTCCAGACTTACCACTGAGAGCTTCTCGAACCATCCCCCCGCTT
>JAICXS010000535.1 GCA_025934615.1 Nitrospiraceae bacterium | reverse complement strand
CTTCGGGAGGTCGCCCTCCATGGCCTTCGGCAAATAGTGTTCCGCAATGGCGGCGCTTACCTCCGGGCTATTCCCATCGTGTCTCGCGTATTCCCCTCCCATCACGCCCTGGAGCGTTGGGAACTCGCCGACAATTCCGGTGAGCAAGTCCGCTTTGCTGAGCTGAGCGGCTCGGCGACACACATCGCGATGCCCTAGGGTATCGGCCAACTGGTCCACCAACTTCATCAGCCGTTCGGTCTTTTGATACAACGTGCCTAACTTTTGATGGAATGTCACTCCGTTCAATTTTTCGACGCGGTCGAACAGCGTCATCTTCCGGTCTTCGTCGAAAAAGAATTTGGCATCCGCCAACCGCGCAGCCAGCACACGCTCATTTCCTTCTTGGATGAGCCGCATATCTCGCAATTTCATATTCGTGACGGAGATGAAGGCCGGCAGCAAACTGCCATCCTTCTTGACCAACGAAAAAAATCCTTGGTGCTCTTTCATCGCCGTCATCAGAACTTCCTTCGGCACCGAAAGATATTGCGGATTGAAGGTCCCAAGAATGGCCTGAGGGTACTCCACCGTATAAACAGCTTGCTCCAGAAGGTCGTCGTCCGGATGTAACGACCCGTGGGCGGACTTCGCCAGCGTTTCAATCTGGTCCAGAATCATGGCCCGTCGCGCATCCGGGTCCGGCACGACACCGTGCCGCTCTAATAATGTGAGATAGGATTTGCCATCTTTCACGGGGAAGCCTTGCTGAGAGGCTCGGCCGGAGCCGGCAAGGAACCGATGTCCCAACGTACGATTGCCGGCAGCGACACCTGCAACCTGAAACGTAACGACTCGTCCGCCGTATAGCGCCAGCAGCCATCGGATCGGCCGAGCGAATTTCACTCCGGTTTCGTTCCATCGCATGGATTTTGGGAACATCAGCGAGGTGACCAACTGCGGTAGAAGATCGCTAAGCGCCTCCGTTGTGGGGCGTCCAGGATCGCGCTTCACGGCACAAATGTACTCGCCCTTCGGCGTGTGGCGAACCTCCACGTCTTGTTGCTTGATCTGCTGGCCGGCCATGAATCCGAGAAGCGCCCGCGTCGCATTGCCGGACGCATTGAAGGCAACCGCTTTGGAAGGTCCCATCACCTCTTTCACCACCGGCGCCTGCCGTGGCGCCAAGGCTTCGACAAGGAGCGTGATGCGCCGGGGTGTACCCAGGACGCGCATCGGTCCATGCGTGAGACGATGTTCTTTGAACAGACGCTCGGCGGATTCGCGAAGGCTGGTCAGCGCGAGGGGGACAAACTGATACGGCAACTCCTCGGTCCCGATTTCGAACAGCAGATTGCCGAGCGCGGCGGCGGTCGCCGAAGATTTTCTCTTCGTGCCCTTCCTCTTCGCGCGGGCTGTTTTTTTTGAGGCCGCCATAGCTACGTCAACGCGCTCGTGCTGTTCCGGCGGTTGACTTCAGCAGCGGATGGCCCAGCTTGTCCCGCTCGACGAGATACCCTTCCGCGCACTGCCTGGCTAACGCACGAACACGCGCGATATATCCCGTTCGCTCCGCCACACTGATGGCTCCGCGCGCGTCGAGCAGATTGAACAGATGCGAGGTCTTGATGCAGTAGTCATACGCCGGCAAGACCAGCCCCTTCTCGATCAACCGCTTCGACTCGGCTTCAAACGCTTGAAACGTGCCGCTCAGCATTGCGACATCGGCTTCTTCGAAGTTGTACGTCGAAAATTGCACTTCAGTCCGATGGTGGATATCGCCATAGGTGATGTCCTCAGTCCAGGCCAAGTCGTACACATTATTGACCTGCTGGAGGTACATGGCAATGCGCTCCGTCCCATACGTAATCTCGACCGTGATGGGGTTCAATTCGATGCCGCCGAT
>JAICXS010000504.1 GCA_025934615.1 Nitrospiraceae bacterium | reverse complement strand
GATCTTGAAAGTCGTCTGGCTCGGGTGGAAGATGGAAAAGCGGCCGTATCCGGTAAGCTGGATGAATCACGTTCAGTGATGCCGGCGGCACCTTCCCGATCATCAGAGCCGCAAGACTCAGGCCCTCCCTCTTCCCTCGCCGGCACGCCCGGAATTTCGCCCACCTCCGCCTTCAACTTAGCGTACAACGATTACCTCAATGGCCGGTACGACCTTGCCGTGACTGGCTTTCAGCGCTTCTTAAAAGATTTTCCCGCCACCTCTCTGGCGCCGAACGCGTACTATTGGATGGGGGAGTCTTACTACAGTCTCAAAGATTATTCGCATGCGACCCAAGCGTTCCAGAAAGTCGTCAATGATCATCCACGCAGCGAAAAAGTCGCTCCCGCACTGTTTAAGATGGGAATTGTGACAGCAGAAGCAGGCGACTTGCCGAAAGCGCGGGGCTATTTGAGACGAGTCATTGAAGATTTTTCGACATCCGATGAAGCGAAGTTAGCCAAGAACAAACTCGCTGATATTCGATGAAACCGGGCATCACCCAAATGTCCTCATGCTGTCCAGACGGCGCGCCCTACCGGTCTCCGGTGGTCCTGTGGAATCCGGCCGACTCCATCCATCATCATTGCGCGGTCCTATGAGCGTAGACGTGCGCCTCGGAAAAATTCACGTATTACCCGGTGAGATCGTCAGCCGCATAGCGGCCGGGGAAGTGATCGAGCGGCCGGCCGCCGTCGTCAAAGAGTTGATCGATAACAGCCTCGATGCCGACAGCAGGCGTATTGCCGTGGAGGTTCTGGACGGCGGGCGCAGATTGATCACAGTGACGGATGACGGAGAGGGGATACGGGCCGCCGATGTCCCGCTCGCCTTCCAACGGCATGCGACAAGCAAACTCGCGCACGATACCGACCTGTTCTCCATCGAAACCCTGGGATTTCGAGGTGAAGCGTTGGCGAGTATCGCGTCGATTTCAAGAGTTCGTCTACTGACGGCGTCCCGCGATGAATCGGTTGGAACACTATTGATACTGGACGGCGGCGCGGTCACGACTTGTGAGGAAGCGGCCTCGCCTCATGGGACACACATCGAGATCGGGGACCTCTTTTTCAATACGCCGGCACGAAAGAAATTTTTAAAGACGACGGGCACCGAGTTTTCGCACATTTGCCAAGTCGTGCAGCAGGCAGCGCTGGCTTGGCCTCAGGTCCATTTTCGGCTCATCCATAATGGACAGGAGGTGTGTGAGTACCCCGCAGCGGACACCTCGCACGATCGCGTCCTGCAGGTCTACGGACCTGCTGTATCGAGCCACATGGTGAAAGTGCACGGCGAACTATCCGGCCTGCGTGTGCACGGGATGGCCGTCCAGGCGACGAGCGCGCGTGCGAGCCGGTCTCCTCAAGAATTGTTCGTCAACCATCGCCCCGTGAAAAACGCCACAGTGTCTCATGCCATTTACGAAGGCTATGGCGTCTCGCTGCCCAAGGGCCATCACCCGCTGTTTGTTCTTTTTATCGAAGTGGATCCGGCACGCGTAGACGTCAATGTGCATCCGACGAAACGAGAGGTGCGTTTTGCCGATTCGGATCTGGTGCATCGAGCCGTCCGAGGAGCCATTCGGTCGGCAGTCGGATCGGAGAGGGCAGACGACGCTTGTACAGGTGTTCCGTCCATGCTTTCGGCGGACACGATTGGAATCGGGGTACGGTCCTTCACGGACGGAGGAAGTCGCTCACGACCATTCCACGCGGCCTCGTTCACGGGGTCGGAATTTCGGACGGGTCAGGCAAGTGAACGAGCCGAGATATCGGCGCAGGTCGCTCAAGAAGCGATGTCCGCCTATGTGATGCAGACGGCTAATGAAGTGCTTCCGTTCGGTCAGATCCGCCAGACGTTTCTGGTCGCGCAGGTAGGAAGCGAATTGCATGTCATCGATCAGCACACGGCGCACGAGCGAGTTCTGTTTGAACGTCTCTTGCGGGCATCGGCTCAGCAAGCCGTGACACAGCAACCCTTATTGATTCCGGAGCCAGTGGCGCTGCCGCCCCACCAGGCGATGCAATTACAGCCGCATCTGTCCGATCTAGCTCAACTGGGACTCGATATGGAACCCTTCGGTTCCGGAACGTTTTTAATTCGGGCCATGCCGGCTCTGTTAGGCCACATGGATGGAGCCGCGTTGGTGCACGGTCTAT
>JAICXS010000272.1 GCA_025934615.1 Nitrospiraceae bacterium | reverse complement strand
GTCACGTCGCTTTCGACGAGCCGAGCGCTCGCCCCCGGATACACCGTTTGGATGGAAACAAAGGGCGCATTGATATCGGGATACTGCCGGACTGGAAGCCGGGTGAAGGACAACATACCGAACAGCACCAGCACCAAGGTCATGATGATGGCGAGTACGGGACGGCGGATGGAGACTTCGGACAGTTTCATGAAAATGCAAGATGCAAAATTAAAAATGCAAAACTGAGGAGTTCACCAATTTTTAATTTTTCATTTTGCATGGCTACTTGGCCGCCGCGGCCACCGTTGCCCCATCCTTGACTTTGTGATGGCCGACGCGAATGATGTAGTCCCCTTCGTGGAGGCCTTGTAGCACCTGCACGAACCCGCCTTGCCGCATCCCTAGGTCGACTTCTGTCCATCGGGCCATGTCATCGTGCACCCGATAGACGAAAGTCTTGTCCCGTTGCGGTACCACGGCTTCTTCAGGAACCAACAAGGCGTTGGCGTGCTCGCTCAGGATCAAATTGATGTTGGCAAAGAGGCCGGGGCGGAGTCTGCCTCCGGCGTTCGGCACGCGAGCCCGTACGCGTACGGCACGGCTTGAGGAATCCACTCGCGGATCGAGAACATAGATCTCTCCGGTACATGGATGGCTGGGATCGGCATCGGTCATAATCTCGATCCGTTGCCCAATCGAGAGTCTGGTCAAGAGTGTCTCTGGAACTTTGAAGTCGATTTTCAGGGTGAGGAGATCTTCGAGATTGACCAAGTCCTGTCCTGGTTGGACATAGTCGCCCGGAGAGACTCGCCGAATCCCGACATAGCCGGCAAATGGTGCGCGAATCCTGGTCTTCGCCAGCCGGGTTTGGTACAGAGCATAATTGGCTTTGGCGGTGCCCAACGTACTGATGGCTTGATCGATTTGCTGTTCCGAAATGAACGGATTCTGATTGCCCGTCAGTTGCATCATGCGATCGTAGGTCAGGCCGGCGATCTTCAATTGCGCCTCGGCATCCGCGAGCTGGGCTTGAAGTTCCGAATCGTCGAGTTCGATCAAGACCATGCCTTTCTCCACCGCCTGCCCTTCGGTAAAGAGGACGCGCGTGATAAGCCCCGGGATCTCGGGCCGTATCATGACGGACTCATTGGCTTCAAGCGTACCGACCGCACGGACAGTGTCATTGACACGACCGACCGTCACCGGCGCAATTTCGACAATGGTTGCCGGCGATGCCTCAATGACCTGAGCAATACTCGTCGCTTTCCCGTGACGGCTCACGACGATAAGGAAGGACACACCGATTACACCGAGAACGATGGAGACAAACCACCAGTGTTTGATCATGGGGCGTGATAGTTGAGCGGTCGATGTGGAAGACGGTGTGGGAGGAATCATCCCGCGTGCGATATTCTCATGAAAAACCACATTGGACAATCAGGTCAAAAACGTATGGGCAAAACGAGAAGGCTGCGGAATAAACGGTAGCAGGAGGAGCACTGAGGGGACGTGTGTTTATGGGACGACGGCCCTTTGCTTCGCCACTTTCAAGGTATGCGTCCCTCGTGGAAGCGAATCGTGAGCAATGTGCGGGTTCAGCAGCTTGAGTTCCAGATAATAGGTGCCAAGATCGTTCGCAACTGCCGCCAGATGACGCTTCGGCTCTGTGACCTGCACGATAACGGTTTCAGTCTCGACCGGGGCGTAAAGATCTTCTTTGGCGAGACCGAGATAGCGGTCTGGGTGCGAATAAATCTCTTTCGCGGCGATGAGCCGCGGCACATAGCGCATCACCTCGCGGCTAGCGGAAAGCTTCCAATATTCTCCAATTTTTTGTTCCGCTAACGCTCGCTGCAAATGATCCTCGCCCCCGATATAGGCTGCCACGGCAAGAAACCAGTCGGCAGTTTTGGCTCTCACGGCGGTCAAGCGAGCCATGGTCGTCTCCACAGAGAGCTCTACTTGTCTTCGATTCAGCGGGGCGGTACTGGCCCGAGCGTGACGACGGCGGCCGGTCCCCGATTGGTACGGAACCGAGACCGTATTGGGACATTTATTGTCCAACAGCAGAAGGTATTTCAAATCGTCGTGAAGCCCCGCAGCGGCCAATTGCAGTTCAAATTGCGGGAAACACCGGCCGCTTCGTTTCGCGAGAATGACGCTCTGTCCTTCATCGGCGAGAAATTGGTAAAACTCATATTCAATACGTTCGCGCACTTGCCAATTGTCCAGCGGTACTGACTGTCCCGCAAACGTGAGGTGCTCGGGCAACTGAAACGTGCTCAAAAACCGTGTGCGTGGCTCTCGCTGCACTTCGGGGATCACAATCAATTGTCCATCCCCCACATCTTGCGCGCCAAGAGACGGAGCCGCTTTTGCAAGACTATGACTGAAGGCCGTCCGGTCTCCGAAGAGAGACATGAGCTCCATGCCAAGCAATATACCGGCGAAGACCAATAGTGCCGAACGAAGCGGTGGGTATTGAAGCGCTTGCCGACCACGTAGGAAGAAGTAATGCACAGGTACTAATACTAGCAGGAGTCTATAACCTGAGCAAGGTCGTGGCCTCTCGTAACTGAAGTTCGGAAGCGGATCGCGAGCCTCATCATCCGGGCCCACTCAACGTATCATTGAGATGATAAAAGACAATTACAGAGGTTGGGAAGAACCGGGCAGCACCGAGGGATTACAGCCACGGACAAGGCAGCGGCATCCTTGCGAGGACAGGTCCTATGATGGAGAGACAATAATGTTATCCCCTTTCATCGTCGGTTATGTCCGGCAGCGGCACAGACTGTTACACCTTCCATCCAGCGGTCCAAGGCCTCGATTGCACAGAGCCGCCCACAGAGATATTGCACCGCTCCCGGGGCTCCGACCTGTAAGAGGCTCGAAGGGGTACACGCCATCGGCCGAAGACACGCCTCGTGGCCGTCGCCGACCACCAGGGTATACCAATGATTCGTTTCCTTCTTCACGGCCTGACAGCCGTCACACACAATTTGAGCGATGATAGGCATGGGGTCATCCTCCTGTTCGTAGATACGCTACACGGATACTACGCAGATTTCGAGATGGAACCAATCCAGCAGGAGCATTACGCCGTTCGTCGATAGGCGATACTGTGAGGCTTTAGTCTTACGACTAGAGAGCAATAGTTTCAGCGGTTGAATGTCGGCATGCTGAGATATGCCGACCTTACGCGTACTGCTCGTCGACGATCAATCGAGTATTCTGATGCTTGTCCAGGTCATGCTGGAGCGAGCCCTCCCTGGCGTGCGGGTGAGGACGGCGAAGTCCGCTACCGATGCCCTCTATGCATTGCAGCAGGAGCCGTGCGACGTGGTGCTGAGCGATGTCAGTATGCCGGGCGAGGATGGATTCTTTCGTCCTCAAGCAGATCAAACGTCAATGGCCTGGCCTTCCAGTGGTCCTCATGTCCGGATCCCCATTGGCCCACGAGGCGGAACTCGCTGGGGCGGATGGCTTTCTTCTCAAGCCATTTAATCTCGACCAATTTCACACCGCGCTGATCGCAATGACGGGTCTGGAGCAAGACGCGATCGGCGCCTACTGTAATTATCACGCCTAGCCACTCGCCCATCGGTCCGATTGCGAGTCAGTTAATCCTTCCTCACTTCAAGAAAACACGACAACGACTATCAGCCGTCGGCGCTGTACCGATCGATCAATCAATCAAATCGACTATTGGGAAGAGCCATGAAATGGACTAGAATGTAGGAGCAGCAGCGTAGGCTTCAGCATGGAGGACGCCATGGCTTGGGGACCAAATCCCAATACAGAAGAGGAATTGAAAAAGCTTGCGGCGGTGCGTGAATATTTTCATGAGCATTTTCCTGCGACCGAGATCCGTGATTCTTACGATCACGAGAGATTGGCGCAGGTCTTCCGGATTGAGATGGACACTAGGGGCGGATTCAGAGATGCGGTGCTCTTGACCGAGTTTCTCGACGCCTATCCAGACGACAAAATCGGAAAGGTCTTGGCGGGATGGCGGGTTGCCGAGCACGTGCAATCGGCAAAGGGTGCGGAAGTGACCGTGTCGAGCTGGGGCGTCGAAGAAATGGAGGGTTGACCGTCAAAAGCTCACCATAGTTCTGAATAAGGACAGTTTGCTCGCTGTCAATCTATTCCCTTTTAATCTCCCTCCCACAGTCTTCCGAATTTTCAGCGTTTAATCGATAGAGAGTCGAATGGCGCAAAACTTGCTCCATTCTGATTGGTCTAGGGCT
>JAICXS010000347.1 GCA_025934615.1 Nitrospiraceae bacterium | reverse complement strand
ATGTTATAAGCGACTCTATCTGGAAATCCATGCGCCGGAGTTGGCCTCTCAGCCGGATGCGGCGACCAAGGCGATTTTGGCCATGGGAACCGAGATCGGAGAGCTGGCGCGGCAACGTCTCTCGGGCGGTGTTCTGGTCGATATCAATTATCGGCATGCGGCTGAGGCGTTGAAGCGGACGCAGGAACTGGTGAACGATCCCAATGTATCGGCCATTTTTGAAGGAGCCTTTATCTACGATCAGGTCTTGATCCGTGTCGACATATTAGAGCGTGTGTGCTCCGCCGAAGACGGTACGGTCTCATGGCGTTTGATCGAGGTTAAATCATCGACGCGCGTCAAGGAGATTCATATCGATGATCTGGCCGTCCAGGCCTATGTGCTCTCCGGAGCCGGCATCCACCTGGCCGAAACCTGCCTGATGCATATCAATACGCAGTATGTGTATGACGGCAAGACGCTCGATCTCGCTCAGCTCTTTGCGGTGCACGATTTGAGCGACCATGTGGCGGCACGGCAGGCTAAAGTCATGACTCGCCTTGCCGAGATGAAAGCGATGCTGGCCTTGCCGGTCCCGCCGGACATCGAACCGAGCGGCCATTGTCAGTCGCCGTATGAATGCTCGTTCTGGGATTCTTGTACGAAGGAGAAACCGGCACGTTGGATTTTTCATCTGCCCGGCGGCACACAGACCTTTCAATCGCTCGTCAAATTGGGCGTGACGTCGATCGACGACATTCCGGCTGGATTTCCTCTCTCCATTAATCAGCGCCGCATGCGAGATAACGTGGAATGGGTGAGTGCCCGGCTGAAAAGCACGCTGGAAACCGTGCGCTATCCCGTCCACCATTTGGATTTCGAAACGTTCATGCCGGCCATCCCAAAATTTCCAAGCACGCGACCCTACCAGACCATCCCGACCCAATGGTCGAATCATATTGAGTTCGGCAACGGCGACATGCGCCACGATGAATATCTGTGCCTGGATCCTAGAGATCCGCGCGAAGAATTGGCCGCGGCGTTGTTGGAATCGTTGGGGGAAGAGGGCAGTATCTGTGTCTATTCCGGATACGAACGAGCCATTTTAGAGCGGCTGGCGGATTTGCTTCCCGGTTTACGATCGGAGCTGCAACGCGTCATGGGGCGCCTGTGGGATCTGTTTCCTGTCATCCGGGACCATTACTACCATCCGGCCTTCGAGGGATCCTACTCAATTAAGTCCGTTCTGCCTGCCGTGGTGCCGTCGTTACACTATGGCGATCTTGAGATTCAAGAAGGCGCGATGGCGGCGCAGGTGTATCATCGGATGGTGTTCGACGAAATGGATTTGATGGAAAAAGCCCGGATGAAAGAGGCACTGATGCGTTACTGCGGACGTGACACGTTGGCGATGGTGGAGTTACGCCGCGCCCTTTATCACAAGGTCATGGCAGGATGTTGAAAAAACGCCCGACCTTCCTTCTCGAGGCCGCAGCTAGCGAAAAGCCGACGCGTACCCTTGTGGTACGTTGAAGCTTTGAGCGACGCGGTGGATGGCCGTTTTGAACATCCTTCAACTGTTTTGATTTTCCGGCTTTTGTCCAGAACGCTATTGTCGACCGGTGATGGAAATTATTCTGTAAAGGGTACTGCTCGGATGGGGATTCAACAGCATAGTTACGGGTGGGAGAACAGGACGGACGTGCTGCCGCCTTGAGGCTTGGTGAAACCATCCATCACGGCACGGTGGGTGAGATCGATCACCACACGGTTATATTCGTCTTCCATCGTTTCGCGCGTGGAGATCACTCCTCCGCTCCACAGCATGTCGCCTGTCTCCACATCAATTCCTTTCACGATGACGCCCGGCGCATCCTTGGACCCTTCCACGTCGACCAGCACGACCACTTCCGCTCCCGACAGACCGGCGTTGCGCATGACATACGCTTGTGCTGCGAGCGGATCGTTGAAGTGTGGATCTTGTTCGTCCAGGATACGTTCTATCCGATCTCGTTGGATGACTGTCATTCCCAAACGCTGTAAGTCGTCGCTGGCTTGTGTGACCGCCGCGGAATGGCGGCCGACCACCAACACGCGCAGGTCCAAAACCACCGGGAATGACAAATCGGGTGGCGAATCGGCGGGAGGAAAAGAATCAGAAAGCCGTAGATGCCCGCACCCCGTGAAGATAAGACACGCCGTTCCAAGCGCAGAAAGATGAACCATGACCTTGCGTCGCAATCCGATTTCTTGGCTTGACTTCATGAGTGATCTCTACACACTCACGCCCGGGACTGCAACTGGACCTTAGTCGTAGGAAAGGAAAAATCGGAGGACAGGATGTCAAGCAAGGGGATGCGGATGAAACGGGCCATAGATCACCGCCGATCGGACGGTCTCGACAAACGTGCCGATGTCGAAGGGCTTGCGCAGGCAGGCAAAGGCGTGTGGCCGGCACTCTTCAAGCCCCTGTTCCATCCCACTCATGAAAACAATCGGCGTGTCCGGATGCATTGCATGAATTTTCGACGCGAGTTCCAGCCCACTTATGCCGGGCATCATAAGATCGGTCACGACGGCAGAGTATTGATTCGCCAGGGCCCGTTGCAGCGCTGTGCCGGGGGAATCCGTAGCATCGACGTCCACACCGGCAAGGTACCGTTTCAGAAATTCGCAGATGATTTCTAAGATAACCGGATCATCATCGACAATGAGGAGAGAGGGTTTGGTTATACTGGAAGGCATTTAAGTAACCTAAGTAAGCAGAATATATGCCGAGCATCGGAAAGATGCAAATACCTAGGGAAGCACGGCGAGGGCCTCGAAGGCGGTCGACAAAAGTGAGCGATGGCGCGCAATGATGGTGTGCGAATTGTTCCACAGGCGTACTCGTCCAAGGCTTTATCACGTCTACGTATAGACCGTTGCGGCATCAGTGTCTGGGCAGCGTTCCGAAAAGCGTATCTTTAGCCCATTGGCTCTAGTGATTACTCGTAATCATCTGTCTGATGTACGCCCGTACTTGCTTTCCACTAGACTGCACTCTATGGAGAGATATATCTAAGACCGGCGATTAAACCCTGTACAGAGGAGGTATGGCGCTATGGCGCAAAAGAGTCTGCTCCGAAATAAAAAGGCAAAGCAAGGCCAGGATCAGCACGACTCCACTCCTATCACCCGCCGCCAGCAAGAAGTCCTCACGTATATCGCAGAGGGACTCAACAACCGAGAAATCGCCGACCAGCTCAACATCAGTTCCCGCACGGTGGAGGTGCATCGCTTTAATCTCATGCGCCGCTTACAAGTCACCAACGTGGCGCAGCTCATTCGCCAGGGATTGCTGATGGGATTATTGACCAAGCTGTTTCGGGTCACCGAACCACGAGCGTAGCGAGTAACCATCAAAGAGACGACCGTATTTCTGCAGAGATGCAGACAGAAGGGGACGCGACATGGAAGTCAGCTGTGCGGAAGCATTGCGCGACGCCTGGAAATCCCAAGGCAGTCCACCCTGCCCGCATACCCGCCTGGATGCGGAAAGTACCGCCTCGGGGTAT
>JAICXS010000109.1 GCA_025934615.1 Nitrospiraceae bacterium | reverse complement strand
GGACACGCACGCTATCCATGTTGGCGACGTGGGCCCGTATGAAGCCGCTGAGGGTATGGATGCCGTGGCCTTTAGCGCGCCGATCCTCGATTCACACGGGGCGTTGCTCGGCGTGGTCACCACGCGGGTCGGCATCCTTATGTTGGAAAATGTCCTCACGCAGACCATTCATGCGATCGAGAGCCGAGATGATTTTTTAGGACAGATCGAATATCAGTTCCTCACGAGAACAGGACACGTTTTTATCGACTCAGATTTGGTGCACAAGGGAAATGTCAATCTGAAACAGATCGGGCTCCCCTCCACGTTTCTCAGTGAATCCGGGCAGCCCGGGTATGTCGAGGACGAGCATGCTCGAAGACACGTGCAAGTTGTGACCGGATACGCACGCACGCATGGCTACGGCCGTTTTAAGGGACTCGACTGGACCGTTCTGATTCGGATGGACCGGGGCGATATCCTCGCTCCTGTCCGTCTGGTCTTGCTGAATATCGGCATCGCAGGAGCTGTGATCTGGACGCCCATGTTCATTGCGCTCCTATGGGCGACCGGCCGTTTGCGGAAAGAATGGGCACAAACACAGCAGGAAGCCGCACGTGCCCACGCTGCAGAGGCGGCCGAACGGGAAAGCGAGGCGCGCACCCGGATGATTATTGAAACGGCCTTGGACGCGCTCATTGTGATAGATGTCGAGGGGCGGGTGACGGAGTGGAACGCCCAAGCGCATACCATGTTCGGCTGGTCACGCGAGGAGGTCATTGGAGAATCCTTGTCATCGAAGATTATTCCGGTTCAACATCAAAATGCTCATGAAGCCGGTTTGAGACGCTATCTGCAAACAGGACACGGGCCTGTCATTAATAGACGAATCGAGGTCACGGCCCGGCATCGCGACGGACATGAGTTTCCGGTCGAGCTCTCAATTTCATCGACTCGGGTAGCCGGCACCTACACCTTCAGCGCGTTTGTCCGCGATGTCACGGAGCAAAAACTCGCTGAAACACAGCTCCGCGAGAGCGAGGAGCGGTACCGGTCGGTGGTGACGGCCTTGGACGAAGGCATATTGTTTGCCGATGATCACGGCATCATTCGGGCCTGCAATACGAGCGCGGAACGGATACTCGGAGTGCCCACGGGCAATCTCTTGCAGCGCAGCATGCAAGACCCGAATTGGCACACCATTCACGAGGATGGTTCGGTCTTCCACCCCGACCGTTCACCGATTGCGATGACGCTTCGCACTGGACAGCCGTATGTCGATGTCATCATGGGCGTACGGACGGCTGAAAAAGGTGTGCGGTGGATCTCGGTCAATACACGCCCGCTGATGCGGAACAGCGACAGCGCCCCGCATGCCGTCGTGGCATCGCTGACCGATATCACCGAGCACAAGCGGGGGGAGCAACGCCTCCGTGTCCAGCATACCATCACACGCGTACTGGCGGACGCGACGACGCTGAAAGAAGCCGCCGCTGTGATTCTGGAAACGATTTGCGAGCCGTTAGGATGGAACCTCGGCATCCTGTGGATTGTGGATCGGCACGCCAATGTCTTACGGTGCATGGAAAGTTGGGCGAACCCGGAAACCGAAGTGCTCGCATTTGAAACGGCAAGCCGGCAGCGGACCTTCGCGCGAGGGATCGGGCTGCCGGGGCGCGTGTGGGAGGCTGGAGTTTCAGCGTGGATTGCCGACATTTCTCACGATGCGAATTTTCCCCGCTTTCCCATGGCTGAAAAAGTCGGGCTTCATGGAGCGGCGGCTTTCCCCATCTTGCTCGGCGGCGCCGTCGAGGGCGTGATGGAGTTCTTTACTCTGGAAGTCCGCCAGCCGGACGACCACATTCTTGCCTTAATGGCCGCGATCGGAAGCCAAGTGGGGCATCTCATTGAGCGGAAGCAGTTGGAAGAGCAACTTCGGCAGTCCCAAAAGATGGAGGCGATCGGCAGGCTGGCGGGGGGAATCGCGCACGACTTTAACAATTTGCTGACGGTGATCACGGGATATAGCGAGGTGGCGTTGAGCCGTCTTCAGAAGGAAGACCCGCTTCACATGGAGCTGGACGAAATCAAGCAGGCGGGACACCGCGCCGCCGCCCTGACCAGCCAACTGCTGGCATTCAGCCGCCGGCAGGTCCTCCAGCCCAAAGTGTTGGATCTGAATCTGGTGGTGACGAATCTCGAAAAACTCTTGCACCGATTGATCGGGGAGGATGTCAATCTCGTCGTCTCTCTCGCCCCATCGCTGGGCCACATTCACGTCGACCCCGGTCAGATCGAACAGGTCTTGATGAATCTGGCGGTGAATGCGCGGGATGCCATGCCGAAAGGCGGCCGGCTGGTCATCGAAACGCAGAATGTGGATTTCAACGAGCCGTCCGCCGGCCGGCCCCTTTCGGTCGAGCCGGGTTCGTATGTCCTGCTCATGGTCAGCGACACGGGCTCCGGAATGGACGAGTACACGCGCTCGCATATCTTTGAACCGTTCTTTACGACCAAGGAGCAGGGCAAAGGTACGGGGTTGGGGCTGTCCACGGTGTACGGGATTGTAAAACAAGGCGATGGGGAAATTATTGTCGATACCAAGCCGGGACAGGGCAGCAAGTTTATGATTTATTTCCGGCGCGTCCCCGCCCGTGAACCGATCACCCCCGACACGGCGGCACAGGCGGCCGTCGCACACCCTGGAACGGAAACGCTCCTACTGGTTGAAGATGAGCCGGCTATTCGTGCGTTAGCCGGTGACATCCTGCGTCGCTATGGGTATACGGTGCTGGAAGCACGGCATGGCGTGGAGGCCCTGCTGACCGGCAGTCAATACCTGGGAACGATTCATTTGCTGATCACCGATGTCATCATGCCGCAGATGAGCGGAAGCGAAGTGGCAGAACGCCTGACGCATGAGCGGCCGCACATGAAAGTCCTCTATATATCGGGCTATACCGACGACACCATCATTCATCATGGCGTGGTCAAGGAAGGCACCGCGTTTCTACAAAAGCCGTTCTCGCCCGACGCGCTCGTTCAAAAAGTCCGCCAGGTTCTGGATCTACACTGATAGAATGCTTGACCGCTGACATCCAATCGCCCCCGCAATCCGTATAACAGAACAGAAGCAGTTGGAAACTACCACCACAAGGAGGGCGCGATGAAACAGTTGTTTAGTGTCACTGTGCTGGTTGCGAGTATGGCATTGGCGACGGGCTTGGGCTGGGCGGATATGGGGAAGGGAGCGGTGCCCCTCAAAACAGCGCCGGGTTCCAAAGCCGAGATGCATAACAACGAGGGGATTGAACATTTCACGCAAGGGCATTGGGATGTGGCCAAGAAGCATTTTACGGAAGCAGCCGCCGCCGATCCGAAATCCGCTGAGGCGCACTACAACCTCGCGCTGACCTTGGACAAGGCCGGCGATCATAAGGGCGCGACCGAACATTTCAAGACGGCACATGACCTGGGCAAGGACAATCACGACATCCAGGACTCCGGCATTCTCAAAGCGCATCTGAAGATGAAATAAGCTGCCCAGTTATCAGCCACCAGCGGTCAGCCTTCAGAAAACTACACGTGGCTCCTCTCCCATTCGAGGGAGAGGAGCCACGTGGCACGAGGGTAGATCCACCGAAGCTGACGGCCTTCCTCAACCCTTGCTATTTCCCCTCCGTTTCAGTTATTCGTCATCCATGACCGACTCAACCATCAAAGGGCGTGAGCTCGACATTGACCAGTATCGAGTACGGGAAGAACCGTATTATGCCGAGGTGAACGGCGAGGTGAATCTGTTTACCATCGCGGCGCAGTGCCGGATGCCGGTCATGCTCAAAGGACCGACGGGATGCGGAAAAACGCGCTTCATTCAACATATGGCCTTTCGCTTAGGACGTCCGCTCATCACGGTGGCCTGCCATGAAGATCTGACCGCATCCGATCTTGTCGGACGTTACCTGCTGAAAGGCGACGAGACCGTCTGGGTGGATGGACCGCTCACGCTCGGCGTGAAACACGGTGCTATCGTCTATCTTGATGAAATCGTCGAGGCGCGAAAGGACACGACGGTCATTGTTCATCCGCTCACGGATGATCGGCGCGTGCTGCCGATTGAAAAAAAAGGGCAGATCATCGAAGCGGTGGACGATTTTCTTCTCGTGATCTCCTATAACCCCGGCTATCAAAGCGTGCTGAAAGATCTGAAGCAAAGTACCAAGCAGCGATTCATGGCGATCGAGTTTACCTACCCGCCCCGTGAGGTGGAATTGCAGATTATCGTGCGTGAAGCGCAGGTGGCTCCGGACATCGCCCAGCGGCTCGTCAAGTTAGGCGAGAAGGTGCGCAACCTGCGCAATCACGGCCTGGAAGAAGGCGTCAGCACGCGATTGCTGATTTACGCCGGCGAATTGATCCGGCGAGGCGTCACGCCGATCCAGGCCTGCGATGTCGCCGTCGCGCGGCCGATTACCGATGATCGCGATATGCAGCGCAGCATTCAAGAATTCGTCAAAGCGATCTTCGGGTAGTGTCCGACGGGAGGCCTTTCGCTTGACGACAGAATCCCCTCAGCTTCGGGTGCATGCCTAGTTCTCACCTCTCTCCTATACAGGACAGCGCGGAAGGCGTACTCCTGACCATCCACGTTCAACCCAATGCCATACATTCGCATTATGTCGGCGTGCATGGCGACGCGCTCAAAATCCGCATTGCCTCGCCACCCGTCGATGGCGCGGCCAATGAAGCGTTGCGTCGATTTCTGAGTGAACAATTGGCTGTGTCGATGAGTCAGGTGACCATCAAGATCGGACATGGCGCGCGGCGTAAGCGGGTGCTGGTGAAGGGCGTGACCAGTAGGCAAGCGTTAGGCATCTTCAAGCTCGAGAACACTCCAGGAGGGCATTCATGAAAAGGAACGGCGCTGCAAGGGGAGTATGTCTCCTCGCCTTATTTCTTGCTGCTTGCGCCGGCCCTAAGCCGATCCTCTATCCAAATGACCATCTCAAAACAGTGGGACAGGATGCGGCCAAGCAAGATATCGCCGAATGCCGAGACTTGGCGGAAGCGGCCGGGGCGAAACCCGGCCAAGGCAGGGCCGGTCAGGTAGCCGGCAGCACGGCCGTGGGTGCCGGCGTCGGCGCGGCCGGTGGTGCGGTGGGCGGGGCAATTCTTGGCGCCGCGGGAAGCGGGTCGGCCATTGGCGCGGCCAGTGGGGCTACGATCGGATTATTGCGCGGCCTGTTCAGTCGTCCGAAGCCGGGGCAAGGCTATATCAATTTTGTGAATCGGTGTTTGGGGGAGAGGGGGTATGAGACGGTGGGATGGGAATAGAGTGGCTGGCCGGTGAGCCGTTCGGCCTCCGTACTCGGTCGATATGCGCAGTAGAGGCTGCCTCGCCTCACCGTCCCGCTGATGGTAATTATAAAAGAAATGATTAGGTTCGAAGATGCTGGCTGGGCCAGGCCTGTCCGACCCGACTCGCGATCAGAAGAGCTCACCGGTCGCCTTCAGTGCCCTTAACATAGGACCATCCCCGTGCGCCTTAGATACATCTGCGGTCTTGCTTCCAGCTTCCATATTGAGAGGATGAGGCGTCCACATTTTGCGTGTCTTGCCTGCACTCGGATGTACTGGTCGGTGGTTAGGATAGCAGAGTCACGCCCTCGGGGTACGAGGCGAGAAGTGCAATCCGCCGGTGGTGGATCTACCACATGCTAAAGCCCTCAACTTTGCCTTGTCGTAAAGGCGAATTATTTTAACGTTCACAATTCACGATTCATGGAATGGAGGCGTTTATGGAGTTTCTAATCGATTCGCCATGGCGTTTCTTGTCAGGGCTCGCTACGCCGTCGCTTTCTTTAGCCTCCCTAGTGTGTAACGAGACCCGTACCTGAGGCTTAATATTACGTCGGTCTTCGAAAAGCGCGAGGGCGAGCGAATTCCTTTTGAGCGGCTCCTTGTTCGGCGGACTGCTGCACGACGCGCTCCTCGGCGTAGGAGTCTTGCGGCGTCGTGTCCTCGGCAGGTTCGGCCAACGGAAGCGTGATTCTGACGCAGGTGCCTTTTCCCGGCCTGGATTGAACGGTGAGTCGGCCCCCGACATCTTCTAACCGCTCACGAATCATCGGTAGCCCTATCCCACCTTGCACAGTACGTCCGTGTGGAGAGGACGTGAAGCCTTGGCCCGTGTCGAGCACGGAGAGATGGAGCTTTCGCCCGATCGCGCGAGTCTGTACGAATGCCTGCGTGGTCTTCGCATGCTTCAGCACGTTGTACAACAGCTCTTGAGTCACCTCCATGATGAGCGAGAGGACCGCCCCTGACAACGGCTTGGGCCTTCCGTCGTCTTTCACCACGACGCGTAATCCACGACGCTCCATGCGCATGGCAATCGAGGCCATTGCCATCGCCAAATCTTCCGGGTCGTGCAGGGTCGGGGGGACCAGGTCATAAATCAAATGCCGCGTATACTCCAGGGCGTGCGTGACTGCATCGCTCACTTCAGAAAGGGGCGACGCAGCCGACGGGTTGTTCTCGATATGCCAGTCCAATCGGATCTTCGCGAGCGCTAAGTCCTGAGCGATATGATCGTGCAGCGCGCAAGCCAAGTGTTGCCGCTCGCCCTGCTC